>CAWVVE010000104.1:0-6609 GCA_963933075.1 uncultured Verrucomicrobiaceae bacterium
ATGTTCGCAACCAGGTGGCACTTACGCGAGCCGGCGTGGTTTTCGAACTAGGGAACAATATAGCAAGAAGGAACCTTGCTGCTGCCCTTGAGACCATTGATCAACTGCTTTACCAGGGGGAGAACGCGATCGGGATCCTGCTGGCAGCGGTGGCACCAACGCTGCGCCGCCTCCTGATGGCAAAGGAGCTCTCCGAGCGGCATGGAATCCGGGCCTCCCGGAGTTTCAATGCCTACCAGGCGGAGATCAACCGACTTCCCCCTGCCGTGACTTCTCACCTGCCGCGCAAGAAAGACGGCGCAATCAGTTGTTACCCGGTGTTCCTGGCGCATGAAGAGGCGCGCCGTTTTTCATCTGCCGATTTGCGTGCGGGACTTGCCGGCTGCCTGGAGGCAAACCGCGCGCTGGTGACCAGTAGCCTGGATCATCGCCTAATCCTTGAGAGGTTAGTTGTGCGACTGCTTGCCACGGCGGCTTAAACTGCCCATTATTATATATTACAGGACCCTAACCCGCTTATGCACCTGATATTTTTTGCAATCATTATTGGCGCAGTGGCCGCCCTGCTCGGTGCTATGCTGGGAGTCGGGGGTGGTATCATCATGGTGCCGGCGTTCAAGGCTCTTGGTTTAACCATGCAGCAGGCGATCGGCACCTCGCTGGCTGTCATGGTGGCGACTGCCGCAGTGTCATCACTGCGATATGCCCAGAGTGGCTTTATCCACTGGGGGGTTGCCGGTGCGGCGGCAGCAGCGGCGTTGGTGGCCGCATATTTTGGAACCGAGTTGATGAAGACGCTTTCCGCCCAGCAGCTTAAATCCGCCTTTGGAATGTTCCTGATTGCCGTCGGGATTTATATGTTGTTTTTCCAGAAGGCGGCGGCTTCCTGATACCGTTTTCTAGGGGGCTCATTCCACGCTATCCTGCAGTCCGCGCACCAGCGTCTTTACCCGTTGTGTTTTCCAGATATCGGTGAACATCACATCAATGGAGTCGCCGGCACAGGAAAACTCGATGGTGCCGATTCCCAGAAGCCCGGCAAGGCCTTTTTGCCTGATATTGATGATGCGGATATCCTCTATAAGGACCTCGTTTGAGCTCTTTGCGATGAGTCCCCAGATGCACTCCACTCTTCGTGGAGTCACGATATAGAGGCGCGTGCCGCGCGCTATGAGAAGGCCGATGATGGTTGTCGTGGATATTGCGAAGCCGCCGATGAAATACCAGATATCAATGGGTCCCATCCACAAGCCGAAGGCAATCCCGATAATGGCAAGTATCAGTGATTTCCGGTAGCGCAGGATAGTGGGATGGCATCTCAGGAGCAGGGTCCCGGGGGGCGGTTCGGAGTCATCGGCTGTTGTTGGTTGCTCATCTTCGATGACTTGATCAGCAGGAGCATTCTCCTCTTCGGGGACAGGCTCAAAAAGCTCATCGAGCATCACCAGCATGCCGCTTTGCGCATCCTCACACTCGTGGGAGAAGGTGATTAGCTGATCCTCGAGCATGCGCTCTATCTGTTTGGATGAGTATGGCCCGTTACGCTGGCCATCCTCCCAGATATAGAAACTCTCAGGCATGTCCATGCTGCTTCTCTCAGGGGGTGGATTCCTCGCCGACCGGCGGCAGAAGGTCTTCACGGGCAAGCAGTGTGTCAATGGGTTGCTGCGGTTGGCGGTTGAGCTCTGCCAGGAAAGGAGTGATGCGGTCTATCTCCACAATCGCGGTGCGCACCAGGCTGGTGATGATCCCGGGGTCGACACAACCTTCCGCAAAAACATTACTGATGCGGAAGAATACCTCGCCGGTTTCAATATTACCCTCAAAGTTTCCCACGTTGAGGGTAAGGTTGGTTCGCATCAGCGCATCCCATACCGGCACACGGGAGGCTGGGGGGATAAGGAATGATAGCTGTGCCATGATTGAGGCGGTTGAGAGTTCCTCAAAGGCCTGGATGTGCATCGCCACCTTGGCGTTGTATGCTTCAAACTCGCATTCAATCACCGGTTGTTGTTCAACTTCCCGGTATTGCCACCCGGCCACCTGGAAGGCGTCCTTAATCTGGCTTATCAGTGTTTGTTGTTCCGGCACCGCTTTTCAGGCAATCAAGTCGTCAAGATTTCCCGTGCTGTCGGCAAAGGATCCTGCCTTTACACCCATCCGTTTCTGCATGGTGACAAACAGGTTTGAGAGCGGGGTTTTACTGTCGAATGTCAGGTATTGCCCGTGTTTGTAGCCCAGGTTTCTTCCGCCGGCGAGGATCAGTGGATAGTTGGTGTTGTTATGGGTCTTGCTGTTGCTGCTCCCATAGAAGATGCAGGTGTTGTCCAGAACAGACCCGTTACCTTCTTCCATTTGGCTTAATCGCTTTATCAGGTAAGCCAGGCATTCGGCCTGATAACGATCCCATTTGCCTCTGTTTTCGGCACCTGAACCCTTCCCCGCGCCATGAGCCAGCCCGTGAGCATCCTTATTGAACCCGAGTAGATTGGGGAACTTATTCGCGATGGAGATGGCGCCATGCATACTCGCCAGCTGGTAAGTGACAAAGCGGGTGGAATCGGTTTGGAACGCAAGGGCAATCAAGTCGAGCATCGTGTGAATGAGCTTACCCGGGGTTTCATTGTCCGCCTCTAGGCTAAGCCCCTCAGCGTTCACCTTGGGGCGGGGAACGTCGAGCCATTGGGCGGAACGCTCCACGTCCTGCTCGATCTCGCGGACTGAAGTCAGGTACTGATCCAGTTTACCCTGATCTTCCTTGCCCAGTTTACGGTGCATTGTCCTGGCTTCGTCAAGCAGCAGGTCGAGGTGGCTTCCGGTGCGGGTCAGGCCTTTTTTCTGGGCCTCGATGGAATTACCGTTCAATCCGAACAAGCGTTCAAAAACAATGGCCGGGCGGTTAAAGGAGGGAATTGGCTGCCCGGTACGGGAGTAGGAAAGCGTGTTGGCGCGCGTGGGCATGCCGACACCGCCATCGGAGGAGAGCACCAGGCTGGTGAAGCGGGTGCTTGCACCAAGCTTGTGCGTGCGTGCCATGAACTGGTCGAGAGAAATCGAATTTTTAAGTCCGGTTGCAGCAAGGCTGAGTTCTTCGCCGGTGAGGAAAGTATCACCACTGTCATGTCCCCCAATGCGGCGCACCTTGGGATGGGAAAGTCCCCCCAGGACCGTGACCTGATCACGAAAGGGTTCCAGTACCTCAAGGGATTTGTTGAAAGTAAAGTCTCTACCTGAACCTTTGGGAAACCAGTTCCACTGACCGTATTCTCCATCCTGTTTAGGCAGACTCACCCCGTAAGGAAAATAGATGGAACAGAATCTCCTTGGCGGCGATTTTGTCCGGGCTCCCATCAAGGACTCCATCCAGGGCAACGCGAGCGAAATGCCTGTCGCCTTGAGCATTGCCCTGCGATTCAACTGAAATGCTCCCTGATTCATTATGCAGACCTCGAAATTGTCCTGATAAAATACATCTTAATAGTCTTTATCGCGATACAAAAGGGCGGCTGGCGACAATATTTTTCATCAAGGCATAAAGCCGGTAGCCATCCTTTGCAAAGTCAGCACTGAGGTCTTCAATCAAGAACTCGTCTTCCAGCCGCAAGGAGCGACCCAGGGCATAGGTGAGTAATTTTGATGTCAATGCCCTGGAAAATCGCTCACGTTTTTTATTGAGCAGGTATTTCTGGAGATCAGCCAAACCCGAGATCTCGTGATTCCCGGGCAGCACGGTTGCTGGGGAAACGGGCTTTTTTCTGCGGGCTGTCTTTTGGCGAAAGAGGCCAATGGCATCATATTCCTCCAGGGCAATTCCCCACGGGTCAATACCCCGGTGGCAATCCGCACAGGCGTCCTTTTTTCGATGCACGGCGAGTTGTTCGCGAATCGAAAGCTTTTCAAAGCCAGGCACGCTTTTTTCCACACTGGGGACATCAGGTGGCGGGGGATTGGGAGGATCATGCAGCAGACGATCCCTGATCCAGACCGCACGCTTGATCGGATGGGAATCGGCTCCATCCGATCCGGCCAAGTGGGTGGAAGCATGCCCGAGCACTCCGCCGGGTCTGTTTGTCCCCTTGAGGGAAACCCTTTCAAAGCGTTGGGATTTTGGGCCACTCAATCCGTAATGCTTCGCTAAGGGCGCATTGAGCATGGTGAAGTCGGCATCGAGAAGTTGCAGGGCCGAAGTGTCACTACGGAGAATTTCACCGAAAAATGCCCGGGTTTCCTCAACCATGTAGGGCTTTAGTTTATTATCAAAATCCTTATAGAACTGGGGATTGATTGCGACCCTGTCAACGCCTTCGAGATCCAGCCACTGCTCACAGAATTCTTTAGTAAACCGCCCGGATTTCTTATCCTTTAACATGCGTTCGATTTGGCCTTGTAATACGGCTGACTGCAGAAGGCGACCGGATTCGGCCAAGTGGAAGAGCTCTTCATCCGGCATCGAGCTCCAGAGGAAGTAGGATAGGCGGGCAGCCAGCTCGTGAGCGTTGAGCTTTCTCGACTGATCGGACTTGAAAGGCTCGCTGAGGTAGAGGAAGTGGGAGGAGGCCAAGGCGGCGGACAGGGTGTCCTTGAGGGCCGAGATGGGAGGATCGCCCTGATTGCGCATTCTCCCGTAGTGGGCCAGCCACTTTGCCATTTCCTCCCCGTTGGCCGGCCGTCGCCAAGCCCGCCGAAGAAAGCGGGCGAGTATTTTCCTGAGTGCCTGCGGATCGGACAGTTCCTCCCCTTCGCGAATGATTCTCCGGTGTGGCGGCGGCGGCCAGGAGGGATAGTCATTGTGGACCACCTCGACGGACTCGATGATGATATCAGGGAAATCAGGGTCCTTGGGGTAGACCTTGATCTTCCTTTTCCGGATCTTTCCTTTCTTGTCCTTTTCCTCAATGACCTGGTTGACGGCGCCGGTGGGCGGCTCGCCGTCGTTGAGGGCGTTTTGCAAGGTGATAATCCCGTTGAGCTTGTCACTTGGCACATGCGCTTCGGGGAGGGGAAAAAACTCGGGCCAGCCGGAAATTTCATAATGCCTGGGAGTCGTCGAGCTTATGGCGATTTCACCGGCGTCGCCCATGATGTTGAGGTTTAACCCGCTAACGAAGTAACCATATTGAACGGAGAGGATGGGATCGGGTTGTCCGGGCTTGCGATTGGTGTAGGCCTTCACGCGAATGCTGAATCTTCCTGTCCGTGGCAGGTCCTTGAAGGTTCCGTGCCAATAGTTCACTCGGCCCAGACGCTCCGAGGAAAGGCCGGTGAAGCGCCTGCTGCTGGGGCCCTTCATGGCTCCTTTGTTGCGACTAAGCGCGGCGATTTTTTTTTCGGCTTGCTCTCCCTCGACAAGGATGAAGTTCAGGGCCTTCCTCGCGGTCTTGAGATAATTCTCGATTTGCAGGGCGGTCATGTTCAGGGAGGCGCCGTTGTTCTTGAATCCCTCCGGTGACCGGGCATCGGAAGGAAACTCCCCGCTGTAATCCATCTCCAGGCCGAGCAGGTCCGTCATGGTGTATTGATACTCCGCCCGGTTGAGGCGGCGCATGACCACTTGTCCCCCCGTGTTTTGCCGTGCCTTGGCGGCCTTTTGCAACTCCCCGGTCAACCAACCAACCAGTTTGCGGCGCTCGCCGGCAGAGAGTTGCGGCTCGTCCTCGGGCGGCATTTCGCCAAGATTGATGTTGTTGAGCGCATCATGCCAACGCTCCGCCGAGGTGCCCCGGACCATATCCGGGTCCAGGGTATCCAGCCTGAGGTCCCCCTTTTGCTTTTTCTGGCCATGACATCCAAAGCAATGCTGTTGCAATATCGGCCGGACCTCATCCCGGAAGGCGTCCCCACCGATTACCGTGGCAGGCAGGAGTAACGCGGTAACGAAGGC
Organism: uncultured Verrucomicrobiaceae bacterium; assembly: GCA_963933075.1. Classification (GTDB taxonomy): domain Bacteria; phylum Verrucomicrobiota; class Verrucomicrobiia; order Verrucomicrobiales; family DEV007; genus CACIUL01. Next base: position 5,882 of record CAWVVE010000104.1, read on the forward strand.
CAGTTTGATCATGGTCAGGAAATTTTCCGGGCAGCTTTCTGTGACGAAGGCAACATCCCACCTCTAATCAGGTAACTCCACAATGGTGAGGTTTCTCAACTTGACCGCGGCACCGTGACCACAGAAACAGATGTGCCCACTGCGCCTCTTGACTCCCTTGTGGCGGGGGTTCTTCTTTTCCAGTTCATCGAGGTTGGCCTCGGTGATTATGGTGCCGTTTAACTCGACAATGACCCGCGGGCCGTTCACGGTCACTTTCTGCCGGTTCCATTCTCCAACCGGCTTGAGAAAGCCGCGCTTGGCAGCTTTCAGCTTATAGATGGATCCGTGGTATTGTGTGTCCTTGAGCTTGGCATATTTCGGGTGGCTGTTATCCAGGATTTGCAGCTCCATGCCTGTCGATGATGGCCCTCCTGTTCCCGGGTAATGGATGCCGAGCCCGTTGTTGCCGTGTGGTGGCAGAAGGAAGTCAAACTCGAAGACATAGTTGCGGTATTGCTTCTTGCTGACAAGGTTCTTGCCGCGGCTGATGATAACCCCGTCCTTGACCTCGTAGGCAGCACCTGTCCAGCCAGCCAGGTCTTTACCGTTGAAAAGGCTGGCGGCTTGCTGGGCGCCTGAGGAGGCGACCCAGGCCAATGACATTGTGATGAGCAGGGTTTTCATGAGCTGCTTTTAAGAATGATGTGCATGCCCAGGCGGCTCTCCGGCTGTCCTTGACTTAGCGG
>CAWVVE010000105.1:0-6569 GCA_963933075.1 uncultured Verrucomicrobiaceae bacterium
GGGTCTTCCTCGGAAGTGTCACGCATCGCCGCAATCTCTGGTTGACGATAAAGGGCGTTATCATCGAAACCAAACTTGGCGTCAAGGGCAAGCAGTTGGCCATCAGGAGTAGTTACCAGGGGGTTGATTTCAACCATGGAACAGTCACACGAAAGAAAGAGCTTGTACAGTGCATCCAAGAGGCGGGCAAACTGTGCGGCGATATCATCCTGGAACCCAAGCCCTTCAGTAATTTCATGGATCTCCTTTTCCTGGAGACCGGCTAGCGGGGCAATGGCTACACGCAGGATTTTTTCCGGGGTTTTCTCGGCCACTTCCTCAATATTTACCCCACCTTCCTCGGATGCGACAATGACCGGGCATCGTCCCTCGCGATCCATGAGGATAGCAAGGTAGTATTCCTTCTCAATGTCAACTGCCTGGGCAACCATGACTTTGTTTACGACCTTCCCTGTTTCTCCGGTTTGATGAGTGACCAGGGTCTGGCCAATCATTTTATCCGCGAGTTCTGCAATTTCATCGGGATCACCGGAAAGGTGCACCCCTCCCTGAAACCCATTCTTAAAAGTGCCTTTGCCCCTGCCGCCAGCATGCACCTGGGCCTTTATGACGACCGGTCCGCCAATTTCCCCGGCGGCGGCGCGTGCTTCCTCGGCGGTTTCAGCCACCTTGCCCTTTGGCGTGGGCACACCAAATTTTGCGAAAAGTTCCTTTGCTTGATATTCGTGAATGTTCATTACTCTTTACTGGCGGGCGGCATCTTAGGTGCAGGGTAATCGGCGGTCAAGAGATGCTCAAATTCCGCAGGCAGCTCCGCTTGCCATTCTCCGACCCCGGGGATTGCCATACGACGGCAGTGTAAAGCTTGACGAGGCATCAGGAGCTTGGCTGCAAGCTTTTCAGTCCAGCCGTTGACTATAAAATCAAGGTAACAATTCTCATCAGGGCCGTAGATTTTATCGCCAACGATGGGCAATCCCGCCTGTTTGGCATGCACACGGATCTGGTGCATTCGTCCGGTTTCCGGAGATGCACGCATAAGGGTAAAGTTTCCATGTTGTCCCAGGGTTTCAAAGTTCGTGCAGCAGGGGGAACCGGCAGGATGGGGTATTTGCTTGACCCAAATTGCGGACTCCTCCACTGCCCCGGCTCGCAGAATCGGTTCGGATACAGTGAATCGGTTTTGCCTGGGCTTGCCGTGCACTATGGCAAGATACTCTTTTTCAACCCTGCGTTCCTGCATGGCAAGACTGAGCTTACGGGCGGTTGCTTTGTTCTTGGCTACAATGACGACACCACTGGTTTCGCGATCAAGTCGATTGATAATTGAAAGTGCCGCCCCGTTGGCTATCTCATAGGCCAGCAAGGCCTGCAGACCGTCCAGAAGAGTTGGCGGATTCCCGGGCACACTGGGGTGAATGAGCAATGGAGCCGGTTTATCGACAACGATGTAATCACCGGTTTCATTGATGACAGTGAAATCGGGATTGTGAGCAACAGGCATGTCCGTGGCCCGCCGAATGGCCAGGGCCCGCTAATCTTCTGAATCGTCGTTCCCTAGAACATCAGAAACGTTTTGCAGGGCATCAATAAATTCCTCCAAAGTTTCGGCGGGAATCATGATGGTATCGCGCCTGCCTCGAACGTCCTCGGTGATCTTAAGGAACTTGCCCCGGTTGTTAGCCTTCAGGTCTATAAAGAATGTCTTCCTGTCCGAGAAAATCTTCTCGGTATGGAGTGGCTCGTCGCTATAGCGCTTATTTTCGTTTTCTTCTTCTTCTTCTTCTTCAAACATACCAGTCTGGAGTTGTTTCGTTACCTCACTATTCTTACTGGCAACACTGTGGCCCTCTCAGGGAACCGGCTGCCACCTGCATGTTATCATGCAACAGAATTCTTAGGGAAGCGGATGCTAACGGGATAATTCCACTCAGGCAACTCTGTTTTAACGGTTTGTTCGCTTTCTGTAATCCTGCCGCAGGGGTCCAAGCGGCTGGATTTGTTTTTAATGGATGCCACAAGCCTCGCGAACCCTTTTTATTGTCGCAGCAGCTGATTCCCTTGCCCGTGAGGCTCCTTCCCGTGTGATTTTATCAACGTACCCGGGGTCGGCGAGCAGTTCCTCCCGTCGTTTTCTCATTGGTTCAAAGTAATCCCAATAGGCGGAAAAAAGCCGTTTTTTGAAGTCGCCATAGCCGACCCCGCCATTTTTATAGTCATTTTCCATGGCTTCTACTCTAGGCTCTGAGGCAACCAGCCGGTAAAGATCGATAATAATCGAATCTGATGGATCCTTTGGCGTTTCCACCGGAGTGGAGTCTGTGACAATCGACATGATTTTCTTCCGCGTTGCCTTTTCATCACCGAAGATCTCGAGAGTGTTGTCATAGCTTTTGCTCATTTTGTTCCCGTCAAGGCCAGGGATTTTGGCGTTTTCTTCACGTATTCTTGGCTCGGGGATTACAAGAACTTCCCCGTAACGGTTGTTAAACTTCAACGCGATGTCACGGGTGACCTCAAGGTGTTGTTTTTGATCTTCACCGACGGGCACGATATTGCTGTCATAAAGCAGGATGTCAGCGGCCATCAACACCGGGTATGAGAATAGGCCATGCGTGGCTTCATGGCCTCGAGCGGTCTTATCCTTGTAGGAGTGGCATCGCTCCAGAAGACCCATTGGGGTGACGGTGCTTAAAAGCCAGGAGAGTTCAGTGACTTCGGGAACATCTGATTGGCGGAAGAACGTGGCTTTCAAGGGATCAAGTCCACATGCGAGAAAATCAATGGCCACATTGCGCACGTTCTCACGCAGCTCTTGCGGGGAATGGACAGTGGTTAGTGAATGGTAATCGGCAATGAAATAGAATGCCTCCCCTTCATCTTGCAGACGAATGGCAGGGTCCATCATGCCGAAATAGTTGCCGACATGCAGGCGGCCGCTGGGTTGGATTCCGGAAAGAATGCGCATGGATTAATCAGTATGTAATCATCCGGTTAGGCTTTCCGGTGTCAAGTTGGCGCTTGGGGCAATTCATCAATTAAATTTTATTGCGTGACACACGGGACAAGAATGGCATCGCGCATGCCATGGATGATTTTCTTATCCGCTGGCACCAGGGTTGCAAGTATGCCAGAGAGCCTTGCCTCGGGTTTCGAAGGATTTTTTCCGGTGAGGAAGTAATAGGGCCGGATCAGTGCCCTTACGGGCATCTCACGGATTTTGCCCGTCGAATTATCCCAGAAAGGGTGGTTGAATACCCTTGCCCGCTTGAATTCCTGCATGACCCAAGGTCGATCAGGAAAGTCTCCAATGGCCGTTTCTATTGCTTCTTGCCATTGATCTGCAGGCAAATCTTCACCGATTCTGATGCTGTGACTGCCCCATGCGAGCTCGGAGAAACCACTGACTTTAAGTACCAGGGATCTCTCTTTTTGCGAGAATTTCCCGAGTTGTTGCCAATCAGTGATACCCAGTCGGGGCAATTCAGCGTGATGAGGTACCGGGGCCGGGTCAAGAATCCAGCTGTAAGGGAAATAGTCCGCGAGACGTTGCCGCAGGTTTTCACGCAGTTGAGCTCCCCAGAACTCGCGCAATGGCCGCGACCAGAACAATGAGATCCACATTTTTTCTTCAAGGTAGGGCTTGCAGGGTGGAGTCAGATCAATTTTTTTCTCTGCGGCTGCCTGGAAAAGGTCATTTGCTTTCGGGATGTTGTTACAATCAAAGAGCTCAAAAAAGCGGTATACCGCCCGGTTGCGCAATGTGTAATCTTCGGCATCACAAACAAGGAACGAGTCATCTCCATAAAGGTCATTGAGTTGGCTTGAGAACCACTCCATTTCCGGCCGGTAGTCAGCTGATTCCTTGCTGATAACGATGTCCGCTCCATTGGGAAGGATTGAGTTAAAGCCCTGAGCCATGCCGTTAACCCCGCCTATTATGTTTGGCTCAAAAACTGCAAACGCCTGGTTGAGCCAGGCGGTCAGCCCGATACCTCCGGGAACACTGTCGAGCTCGGTGATCGCAAAACCGTCTTCCCCCCAGATAAGGTCCGGACGGATAATTCTTGGGACTTCTTCCCGTAGCGAGGGATGCCTCCCGTAATTCACCAGGGCTTCCGGCTTGCCGGCATCAAGGTATTTGGCCAGCCAACCGGGAGCTTTACCCTTCACGCTTTGGCGATAAAGGGTATTGGCGGCTGATTGAAAAACTGAAAGCTGGTGACCGAGCCGCTCAAGTTGATCTACAATTTTTCGCGGAAGGGCGAGAGGTTGTGGTGATAACAGCCATTGCTTGCCTGCGAACAGCCCTCCTTCAGGGAGGGCTGTTCGGAGCGCGTTGATACGTTCTTTAGCTGAGTTGGTTGTTGTGCCGTTGTTTTGGCTCATAGGATGGCGTGCGGCAAGCGGGCGTCGTTGCCGTCATTTTAATCCCCGGAGAGCAGCACGTATGAATTCATCAGCATCCGGTTGACCCTTGTGTTCGGCGGCAGACTTTTGAATTGCCTTGGCAGCATCAGCTTGCTTGTAACCAAGAGAGATGAGCGCGAGGACGGCATCATTAACGGCCTTTGCGGCACTCCCGGCGGTGTCGCTCATGTTGGCTGCCGCCCAGGCTTCGGTAACACCGATTTTATCCTTGAGCTCCAGAATGATTCGTTCAGCGGTTTTTTTCCCGAGGCCGCTGATTGTTGAGAGTGCGGTGATATCTCCGCGAATCACGGCATCCTTGAATTCACCGACAGCCATGGCGCTAAGTACAGCAAGCCCCAATTTTGGACCGATTCCCGAGACACGATCTATCAGTAAACGGAACAGGTCTCGCTCATCATGAGTTTGAAACCCGTATAGGGTATGTTCCTGTTCGCGAATGTGCAGGTGAGTGAGAATGCGAACATTTTCACCAACCGCGGGTGTATTGTCACTTGTCGACAAAGGCACCAGGATTTCATAACCAATACCGCCGATATTAAGTACCAGACGACCCGGAAAGTTTTCAACGATTTTACCATCAAGGAAAGTGATCATAAGGAGAAATGGAGAGAGTTGATTTGACTTGGCAATCAGCTTTTGCAGTTTGTTCAAAAGCGGTGATTGCTACAAGCCCGACAGAGGGTGACATTTAAGGACAATGATTGGGTATAGACATTGCTTACAGGTCATTTTTTTTTCTTTTCTGGCGATGACAGGTTTAACGGCCGGCCGGCCAGAGGCTGATCACAGTATTCCAGATACCAAGGGGTCAGGGAAGTATCTGCTGCTTATTCAACCCCGTAACCTATCCGCAGGGGTATTTGTGCTATTGCCTGGGGCCCGGGAGACTACTTACGCGGCTGCGTACCAAGGGGCTATTGGACCGCGTAATTATCAACGTGCAGAATTTAGGAAAGCGTTTCCCGGGGGCTGGAAGCAATTTCTCGTCAAAGGTAAAAAGGCTGCTTCAGATCACCTTAAAACCCTCAAACCCAAATATATAAGGAATTCCAAGAAGGTGATAGAATACGCGGTTCTTGAATCTGATCATCCACTGACGGCTACGACGGTCGTGACTGATGAATTCCGCGAACTCTTTAAGGAAACCCTAGGGGATCAGATTCTTATCGTTATCCCGAATCGGTTTACAGTTTATGTTTTCCCTAAGCTCGCCAGCACCATTGGAGACTACCAGAGGAAGTTTATGCAATTATTTCGCGATGCTGTTTATCCAGCGAGCAGCGAAATTTTTGAAGTTACCGGCGAAGGGTTGCGGGCATTCGGGAGTTTCCGGAAGGATTGATTATTCAAAAATATAATTTTTATTTGGCAATAATCTCCAATTTATGTTATGATAATTATAGAAAACTGGTATCACAACGTATTTTGGTTGTATAAATGGTCATTAGTGACTAAATTCCGTGGTAATGTGACGCGTCTGTGATACAGTTGATCACCTATGGCTACAACACGCAGAACCCGGTTTTCCCGGAGAATTCCCGATCACGTAACAGACGAATTGGTGGTAGTTCTTCAAGATAGTGAAACTTTTATGTTCAATGATCTTTTTGAGCGAGTATACGAGAATCTGAAGGAGAAGAATGCTGTGAGTGGTGGCGAAGAGATGCTCCGCTTGCGTGCTTATGAAAAACTCCAGAACCTTGTGACTCGCGGCCTTGTTGAAAAAAAGGGCAAGACTTACAAAGGGCTTGAGGGTATTGAGCAGGCATCCAGTGCTTATGTTGCAGCTCAGCAATCATAGCTTGGGCATTATTCTTTCCATCTATCCATCAAAAGTTTAGACACCTCCAGCAGGGTCGCCTTATGGCGACCCTGTTTGCATGTTGGGCTAGGGTTTAAATGCTGGTTATTTCAGGTGCGATGGTATTGTCCTGCCTGAGGTGTTCAACTTAGGTTTGAGCTTGAAGAATATTCCGAAATCATTGAGTTTGTCTGTAGCCCCGCCCAACAAATGCTTGAGCAATATCTTCCTGTACTTCTGCAATTAATAATCGCGACCGGATTTGCGGTTACCACCTTGCTGCTTAGCGTGATGCTTGGAAAAAGTGCCCGCAGCAACAGCATAAAAGACTCGC
>CAWVVE010000106.1:0-6561 GCA_963933075.1 uncultured Verrucomicrobiaceae bacterium
CAAGGATCCCGAGTATGACCGTGACTTCTCCAACGTCTACAACTCGGTAACCTTTAAACCTGTGCACTGGTTATCGCTCAGGCATGAGATCGGCCTCCCTATCCTGGCTGATGAACCCTTTGATTACAAGGAGCACAATACCCATATCGCCTTCATGCCGACCGACAGATTCGAGTTTGTCGTCAGTCATCGATACCTGCAGGATCACCCGCTCTTTCAGAACTCCAACCTGCTCGACTTCCGTACCTATTACCGCCTCAGTGACAGATGGGGACTCAGTGCCCGTCAACGCTACGAGTTTGACGATGGCACCCTCGAGTATCAGCAGTATACCGTGCATTACGACCTGAACAGTTGGACTGCCGGCCTCGGGGCGCTGATCTCTGATCACCGCTCAGGCAGTGATGAGTTTGGAATTGTCCTGACTCTCACCCTCAAGGATCTTCCTTCTCTCAGTATTCCCGTCGGTCTTACACCTTCCCATTAATCTAAGACCATTCCCTCAGCGTGTCTGATCGTATTTTCACGTTCAAAACAAGTTCCTTGAACCTGCAATCCATGAAAAATACAGGAATCATCCACTCTGGTCCCGGCAGGAAGGCATCGGTATAAGGCGCCCTCCACCTTGCCTAAACCCGTTGAGAGAATTACCTATTAATCATCAAGTAATGGCCAGCAAGCATACCCGGAGAACCTGTGCTGCGATCCTGCGCGACTGGGAAGAATCCACCACGTTCATTGATAAAATCATTGATCGCCACTGCACAAAGGCAGGACTCGAACCACGCGATCGAGCCTTTGTCCAGAACATCACTCTGGGAATCATCCGCAACCTGACGCTGATTGGAACCTGGATCGACATGTTGCGCAAGGGCAAGATCGGCAATGAGGAGCAACGCCTGCTTGAACTCGGCCTGTATCAGGTCCTGCTGATGCGTGTGCCCGACCACGCTGCTGTCAATGAGACTGTTGAGCTCGCTCGCCCCCGGGCTCGAGCTATGGTAAATGCGGTTTTACGCAGGGCGGTTCGCGAGAGGGAGGAATTGCTGGCGATCCCGAAAACTCTCCCCCCGGCACAGCGCCACTCAATACCTGAGCATATCTACACGCGCTGGGAACAGCAGTTCGGGGCGACACGGGCTGAAGAACTTGCGGCAAACGCCGCCGCGCCTGCACCGCTCACGGTGCGCTCAAACCCGCTGCGCGGGGGATTAAACAAACAGGATCTTGAACAAAGCCAGGCGCAGGCTGTCGATGGGCATGCCGGGTTTTACCAGGTGGAAACGCTGCCCCTTGAGGCCCTTGCCAATGGACGGTGCTATGCGCAGGATCCCTCCACGACACTTGCGCCTGCCCTGCTCGCCCCACAGCCGGGTGAACGCGTTCTGGATGCCTGTGCCGCCCCGGGAGGTAAAAGCGCAATCCTTGCCACTGCCATGGAAAACACCGGGGAAATCATAGCCGTTGATATTGCCGGCCCGCGCAGTGAACGCCTCCGCGAGAACCTGCACAGGCTGGCGGCAACCAGCGTAAGGGTGGAGGAGATGGATCTTTTGGACAGTGGAAAAATCCCGGCACATTTCAAGGAGAGCTTTGACCGGATCATGATAGACGTCCCATGCTCCAACACCGGTGTTTTCCGCCGCCGCGTTGACGCACGTTGGCGCTTGATGCCGGGATTTGAAACCCAGATGGCAGAACTTCAGTCTCGTCTTGTGCATGCCGTTGTTCCCCTGCTCAAGCCCGGGGGAAAGATCGTCTACAGCACCTGCAGCATTGAAGCGGAGGAAAACAGCGGGACAATTGCCGGCATTGTTGAAAACTTCCCCCACCTCCAGAAGCTTGAGGAAGCCGCGCTGATGCCCTCTGCCGCCCACGACGGCGTATATGCCGCATTGCTCGGGCCGCTTGCCGCTGGATAAAAGCCCCCTAAGCTGAACGCGTGATTAAGAACCTGATCAGCCTGCTGAGCATCATCATCATCTTCGCTGCCCTGTTCACGCTCCTGGTCTACATATGGCTGCTGAATTCCAGTACCATCTTTGAGCGAAGGGAGTCTCCAACACTGCCCGTTAAATCATCCTTCCAGCCGGCGGGACACAAAGATTTGCAGTTGGCTCTTGGAGTGTCATGTGATTTCCGGTAACATCGGACATTATCTGGATGACATAACGACAACCTCCAGCAAAAAAAAACCGAAAATGACCCTACAAACGATGAACATGATTGCCTCTCTCGCCCTTGCGGCAGCACTCACAGCAGCACAGGGTGGCGAGATCAAACTGGTAAAGGCTGAAAACACCATCGCCGTCACAATCGGCGGGGAAGCATTCACCACCTACCACTTCGGCAAGGAGCGCGCCAAGCCTGTGCTTTATCCCATTGCAGGTCCCGGGGGCAAGAGAATGGTCCGTGATTATCCCTTCAGCAAGGATTCGCCCGGAGAGGCGCATGACCATATCCACCACGAGTCACTATGGTATAGCCACGGAGATGTCAACGGCATCAGCTTCTGGCATATCGGCAAGACCAGGGGAAAAATCGTCCACAAGAATTTCCTCAAGTCAGGAGCTGACGAGATCGCCACAGAAAACGAGTGGATCAGCCCTGCAGGCAAGGCGCAGTGTTCTGACACCACGCGCATCAGGTTCTTCTCACTGCCTGGCGGTGGACGGGGAATTGATTACCGCGTGACACTGCGCGCCTCGCACGGCGACGTGAAGTTCGGTGACACCAAGGAAGGCTCAATGGGTATCCGCACTCATCCAGCGCTCAGGTTGCAGGGCAAAGTGGCAACCGGCAAGGCAGTCAACGCCAGCGGCGTTGAGGGCAAAGGCGTATGGGGAAAACCTGCAAAATGGCTCTACTACTGGGGCAAAGTGGACGATTCAATGGTCGGTGTGGGAATTTTTGATCATCCATCCAACCCGCGCCATCCAACGACCTGGCACGCACGGGACTACGGCCTGATCGCCGCCAACCCCTTCGGTTACTCCTATTTCCTCGGCAAGAAAAGGGGCGCCGGGGACTTGGTTCTCAAGGATGGCGAAGAGGTCAGTTTCCGCTACGCTTTTGTCTTCCTCGGCGGCGACAAGGAAAGCTCAAAGGTGGAGGATATCTACAACAAGTGGAGCAGTGCCGGAAAGTGATGATCCAGAGAGATCCGTCAGTTCATTGAATCCTCCGCAATCAAGGCCTTAGGAATGCCCTCAGGCCGGGCAAATCATCAGTATTAATCAGGTCCACTCCCGCCTCGCGCAACTCGCGCCAAAGGGCCACCCTATCAGGCGTCGCCCAGAAACGCACACGCCGTCCCTTGGCATGAGCCCGCTTGACAATGCCGTGCAACTTGATTCGCTCAGCCTCGGGAAAATCCCCCTCTCCCCTCCACTTGAAGTGGCTGCTCCAGCGGTCACTGATCAGCGGCAGCAGGTGTGGCGGTGCAGTGGATTTCAAATCTGAGAGCCGCCCGTCAATACCGGCAAACCTTGGATTGTCTGCGGCAATGATATCCCTGGCACGGTTACCGCTGATAATCACGGCAACGGCGCGCCCGGTGAACTTGCCGGCACGTGTCCCGCTGAGTAACCCCGGGTATTCAGCGAGCACTGCGGCAAGAGCACGGTAAGTTGCCTCGCCACCCGACTTGATGTCAATAAGCAGGGTAAACACCGGACCTCCCCTATAGACGCGCCCGTTATTGGCGCGGGATCGCTCCCGCAGGGGATCCAGGTAGAGTGCCTGCAGGGTTCGCTCCGGCTTAAGCTCACCACGGTCATGACCAACAAGCAACTTACCGGCAACCAGGAAGACATCCGCCTCAACACTGCAGAATCCGTGCCCAAGGGCATCAAGCAGTGGGCGCCGGTGGTGGTAATCATTGTGCGCGTGGGCATGGGCAAGCGGCACGGGTTCACCCGCAACCGGGAAAATGGCCGCTAACAACCATGCACAGGCAACCACTGAAACCCTCACCATGCGAGTTCTCCCGGAAGATACTCGTTGATCAGCTCCTCATAGAAGGGGCGCAGTGCCGCAACATCAATCCGCTGCTCGCTCTTGGTATAGAGGTCATAGAGGTTAAAGTTACGCACCCAGGAGAACATCTCCCTGTCGCGATCATTCATCAGTTGCCCGTATTCACCCTCACGGTGGGCAGCATAGAAGGAGTGGTAGCGGATCATGTAGAGAGCAGGCTCAGGGAGGTGATCCTTAACCACGTGGTAGAGGTATTCATCATGCCCCCAGGACATGGTCACCTTATCCAGGCCGCATGCCTCACGGTAGATGCCATTGGGTGTTGAATACTCCGGCACTTCCCAGTCGGGATTCCCGGAAAAGAACTCGTGGAAGACAACCTTTTTAGAAAACCTGCAACCCAGCGGGAAGGTATCACCGACCACCGCCCACTGCTCCTCACCGAACAGACAGAGGATTTTCCCCAGGTCGTGGATCAGGCCAACCAGGATGAACCAGCGGGGGTGACCATCAGCGCGAATGGCCTCGGCCGTCTGCAGCAGATGCTCAATCTGTGGCAGGTCAATGTCGGGATCACTGTCATCGACGAGTTCATTGAGATACTCCAGTGCCTGCCAGATCGTCATGCGACGCTGTTTGAGTTGCAGGTATTGGGCTTTTTTCTCCCCGACAAACTGCAGGGTCTGGTGGTGGTGGTTAAGCCGGTAAAATTCCTTCACGCAGGGACGGGCTTCCGCCTCATAATCTCGAAAGGCCTCAGCCTGCTTGGAGTTTTCCCCTTCAGGGTATCGGCGCAACAGGTCTTCCTCCCACTCATCCATCCCGGAAGTTGGTAAGTCATTGGCACCGGTTATGGGGGAGGACTTCATCAAGGCAAAAGATATCCGCAGAAAATACCGGGAATAACTCTAACCAATGCAAAGGGCCCATACAAGGAGCATTCGGCAAAGTCCCTCCTTTAGATGCTTTGCGCCGCTTCACTCACCGGATGATGAGCCATTCCCTTCCCTAGCCCGGTAAAACTGGTAAGCTGCATCGCTGTTTCCCTGCGCAGTATAGGAAAAATATCCGGTCAGCCCGGACCCGCCCTCACTGTCGGCACTTTGTGAAGACTCGGTCGTCCAGTTGATCAGGTCATCGCTGGACTCAACGGTATAGGTGATCCCGGCCTCACCGCTGACCCTGAACTGTATCTGTCCTGAGCCTGTCATCAACAGCATGTCCATCCCGGGGGCAATAGCATCACCACCGGTCTCAATACCCGTGGAGGTGATCGTGGCAAAGCCTGCAGAACCGGTTGCCCCGGGATAGCTCACTGTGTCCTTGTCACTGACTGAAACGAAGGCCACGTTGAGTTGCAGGCTGCGCCCGGGTGGCAGTATACCGGCGGGAATCACCACCGAGGTAGCCGTCGCCGGCAGGGGCTCGGAAATGACATCACCGCTCTGACCTAGCAGAGGGGTGAAAAACACCTCCCGGTCCTCGGAATTGCTGACAAACACCACGATGTAGTCATCGCTCCCGGGGCTGGAAAGCGCATTCCAGCTGATGGTGAGATCATTGGTGGAGTCAATTTCCTGCAGGGCCGCATAATCCTGGATGAAGGGCGGGTCAGGATAGGATTCAGGAGTCAACTCAAGGGTGACTGTCCTCGGGGCATCATTGAAGGTATTAAACCCGAAGGTATAGCTGCCGTTGGCAAGGAATTCATCAAGGTCACTCTTTTCCACGTAGGATACACTCTCATCCTGCCCGCTGCCCCCGCCGCGGCCGTCCATCTCGACGGAGCTGCTTGCTCCCGGGACTGTCAACTCTACGGGAAACGCCGCATTCAGTCCATTGAGGCCAAAGCCCACGTGGACATTGTAATCCTCGCCGGCAATCGTTGAACTGGAATCCTGATTGAAATACCTGGCCTTGATCAGGTAATACCAGTCAACATCGGGCTGCGCGGCGCTGCTGGTCGAGGCAGTCGAGAACTCACCGCTGCGCGGTGCATTACGCAACGGGTTGCCGGTTAAATCCTCCAGTCGGGTTGCCGGGGGGCCACTGCTGCCGGCAATCGGGTTGAGAGTCCATCCAATAGTGGTCGCAAGTGGAAGTGAATCGGCATAGTCACAGAAAAGCCGCTTGCCGCTGGAACTCCAGCTATAGCTGAACTTGGCGGGGTCGACCCCCGTCCAGTTGATGGCCTGGCTGAAGTCAACGTCCTGGTTCATCGGCTCGTCAAAACGAAACATGATCACCGAGTTGTCGCTGACCTCATTGACATCATGGGAAGGACTGGATTCACGCAGCGAGGGTTGCTGTTCGTCAGTGACTGCCACCGTCTCAATCGGGAAGCGTGTCCGTTTTCCGAATGCCGGCACTGCATTCACATAACTGTTGTCCGGGGTACCAATCCTGTAGAAGCCGATCTGCACGGTGTAGTCACTGCCCGGCTCAAGGGTCCCTGGCGGCAGAGCCAGTGAGGTGGACGTGCCGTCGAGGGCGCCCGGTTGGCCGGGATTGGGAGCCTCGTAAACCGTGCCGCCCTCCGAAGAGTTCTCCTTATTAATATAGAAGCTGATATGATCATCCACC
>CAWVVE010000107.1:0-6558 GCA_963933075.1 uncultured Verrucomicrobiaceae bacterium
GGTGCCAAATACGCTGTAATCCACATGGGAAGTGTCCCCATGAGTAGAATGACTACTCGCCTTGAAAAGCTCCAGAAGCATGGCTTGGGAGACTCACGGAAATATGTGAAAACCAAGTTGCGAATGATTAAAAAACGAAGAGCTATCGCCAGTCGTTATGTGGATCGTGCCGCAAGCGCGCTTGAGAGGGTTGCCGAGAAGGCCGCGGAAGTCGGCGTCGTTGTTGCTGTCGAGAGTCGAAGCTCCTTTGAAGATGTTCCAAACGAAGAGGAGATGGTTATCCTGATGGAGCAATTCGCTTCAACCCCATGGGTTGGCTACTGGCACGATTTTGGCCACGTCCAAAGAAAACACAACCTTGGGCTTCTTGACCACGAACAGTGGCTGTCTAAGATTTCACCTTACCTGGTCGGCTGTCATGTCCACGATGTGCAATGGCCAGCTAGAGATCACCGCGTGCCCTTCAGCGGGTTGATAGATTATGATAAACTCATGCCATACATAGGCACCGACAAACACATTGTTTGGGAGCTAAGCCCCTCCTGCAAGAAATCGCATATTAAGAAGGCATTACCTAAATGGATCTCACTTTTCGGCTCCTGAAATGACCATCAGTTTTCTTAGGCCAATTGCTAATTCATTGCATTTTCTCAGGGACCGGGGAATCAGGCAAACAATGATCTCGCGGGATGTGCCGGCATTTATTCAATTCTTTAAATACGGCATCTGCGGTTGCATTGCTCTTTTTCTTCATTCTTCGATAGTCTATGGCCTTGGGCTCACTATTAATCCAGCGATTGGCGAATCTGTCCCCAGGGAACTTAAGGAAACAAACTCGATGGTGAATAACAGCATCGCTTTTTTCCCATCCAATGCGGCAGCCTACCTACTGAATGCATATTTCGTTTTCACCCCCGGACGGCACAGTAAGCGTAAGGAAATCTCCCTGTTCTTCTTGATATCAGCCATAAGCTTTACTGCTGGCCACTTAACCATCTGGGCAATATTCAGATCAACAGACAGCAACTTCCAGCCAGGGGATCATCAGGCAAATATTGAACACCTAGTCAATGGCGGATTTGTTTTATCCTCTGTGCTGGTGAACTTCATATGCCGTAAATTTATCGTCTTCCAAAAATAGAAGGCCTTGGGCATTTGAAGGTTTCCGGTCTATTTAACCAACCAGAACTCATGGTGGCGCCTGAATGTTAAACCACGAAAGAGATCACTGAATCATTCAACCCCGCACCCCGTTCCTGCGAACACCTTAAACGACATTAAGTGCAATTGGGCTTGGCACTTTTATTGCAGTCGTATTTTTCGGTGATTGGGGATTTCGCGGGAACGGGGCTTACCGGGGGGTTGGGGGGATGATTGGTCAAGCTGCGCTCAGCTTTGCGGCGAATGAAAATTTAAAGTCCATCAATCCACCACCCGCACCCCGTTCCAGCGGACACCATAAACGGGGCAAGTGCAATTGGGCTACACACATTGAATTCCGTTTTCTTGTAGGTGGTGGGGTTGCGCCGGAACGGGGCTTACGGGGGGGTGGGGATAACTGGGGATCCTTGGGGGATCTCGTCTTTTGTGTTTCTTGTTTTATGCTTGAAAGGCTCATTTCCTCAGAACTTCTATAAGTTATTACGGATTCATTGAAATGGTGAATGTGCCATCAAACCGGTCTTCAATATTTCCTCTTTCATATTCACTGGCGACAAAGATGCCGGCGTCACCCTCTGCAGTGAATGTAAGATTATAAACAGTGGTTTGGAAGCCGACCCTGACGCTGAATGTCAGCACGACCTTAGCTTTACAGTGCCCTGATCTACGGAATGTGTAGCTGAATGGTGTGACGATCATGCCATTATTGCCATCTTCAATAAGTTGCCCTTTATGACCTTTGTTGAAGAAAAGTCGCTTGCCGTCTCCAACAATGATCTCACGACCGATCAGCTTCTCAGGAACCAGACACTCTCCACTGTCATCAGCGCCGCCGTCCTTGCGGACCCTTGCGCCTCCCTCCTGCTTAGAGATCCCGAGGCGGAACATTGTCATTCGACAGGCTCCATCACTTGGCATGCTGAAATCATGAGTCTCCCCGTCACCAGAGATTGACTCTCCAAGCCGAACCCAATCTCCGGGCTTGCCGGTTTCACTGACCTCGATGGTGAAATCACTTCCTCTGAAGGTTTGGGCAGTAATGACAACAACTTTTGTTTCGCACTCATGGCAAAGCTTAAGCAAGGTCGGGATCCGCGTTGCGTCGGCCGGATTCCCCAGGAAATCATTCTCGACTCCGTCAGGGAACCCGTCGTTGTCAGTATCATCATTATGGCGGTCCAGTCCTTTTGCTAGCTCATCGACGTCAGAAATACCGTCACGGTCACTGTCCAGGGAAAACTCCACAACGATTCCATCCTTTTTAACCACTAGGTCCAACCGTGAGCCCATATGTTCTGCTTCAATACGAAACATTCTGCGGCGATGATCGCGTTGCTCGATTGCCTGCACCCTTTCTATTATTATTCCGGCGAATCTATGTTTTAGCGCATGCAAAATCCTCTGCGGCAATCGGCGAATGCCAATGTCAGTTCCGGATTGGATGTCAAGGAATGGGCGCTTCTCCTGAGCGGGAAAGCTTCGCCTCATCCGTAGTAATTCTCCTGCGATGGTTAGACTTAGCTCATAGAGCTGTTCCTCAGCAACGCACTCCAAGTGGATCAATTCCTTAGAGGCGATATTTACAGAGGCGATCATCGCCGGATCAAAGGAGGGAATTAATTCCTCCAGCGCTTCGACAACCTCTATTGGCAGATTTTCGATGTCATCAGCTCTGAGGAAATTCCCGTTAAGCAAAAAGAGAGCCATCAAAACAACTGTAAAGTAGCGCTTACTTACGCTCTTTGAGTTGATCTGATTAGCCCTCATTGATTGCCATTATATGAGGTCAACATGAACGCATCCTAAACAGGGCTAATGTTTTTGATGAATTTCCATTCAGATAGTTGCTTCAGGTATTTTAACGGTAATTTTAAACCACTGGCTGTCAACGGTCGCAATTACATGACCCTTAATGGTTTTCACTATTCTTTGGCAGAGGCTTAAGCCTATTCCAGCATGTCCAGCACCGCCTGCCGCAGAAGCATCTCCACGCTGAAAACGTTGAAATAATTTCGCCAGATTGGATTCTGTAACTCCAGGATTGCTGTTACTTATGGAAATTACAAGTAATTTGCTTTCCGTCTCCGCTTCAACCAGAATTTGGCCGCCCCGTGGAACATAACTAACCGCATTTCCCAGAAGGTTTGAGAACATCATCTTAAAAAGAGCAGGCGAGATCCTAAAGTTCTCTGGAGCGTTTTCCACATTCCATTTTACCTGCACGTCACGATCTTCGGCGGTTTCAAAATAGGGTTTCCAGCACTGGCGAAGGACCAGGGCAGGAGTGATTTTCCCGACATTGAACTCCTCGCTGCCTGAGTCTAATCGCGCAAGCATGAGAAGGTTGCTAACAAGTCCCTCCATCTGCTCCTGGATCTTCAAGGACTGGGCCAGAACCAGTTCATCGGCTTCCGGGTCACGGCATGCGCCAAGAGCGAGTTCAAGTTGTGTCTTTAATCCGGCTAGGGGGTTGCGTAGCTCGTGGGCAGCGTTTGAAGTGAATTGCCTTTCATTTTCAATCGCAGAAGAAACCCGCGCCAAGAGATGGTTAAGCCGGTCAATCACCGGTTGTATTTCGCTTGGCGCATTACGAACATAAATCCTGCTGCTTTCAACGCCGATCGGTGTTGATTCTATCTGCGAGGAGAGTTCCTCCATCGGTCGCAGCGCCTTACGAACAATAAGTGTTGTGGCTCCCAGCGCAGACAGGGCTACAGCAATCCCCATAAAGGCAAGCAGTTCCCGCAGCCGCCTCAAGCCCATATCAATCTCTGCGCGATCACGCGCGACAACAAGATGAATCCGTACTGGTCCATAGCGAGCGGCATCAAGGTTCTCGATGAGTTGCTCCGGTATAAAAACCATGCCCATACAGCGCCCGCGCCTGCCATTGGGTAAATCGCAATCGTATGCCTTGAAGTAATCATCGGCAGTCAACCCAACCTGAGGAAGGTCCTGATCAAGTCCGGAAGAGCTGTAAATATCGCGACCATCCAGAAAGCGGAACTGAAAAAGATCCGGATGCTTGGGGTCGCGTAATCTTTCAAGGACAGGCCCTGACCGGTGGAAGGAGATCCTTTCACCATTTTGAACTGCTGCAATCTGCTGATAGGAAAGCTTATCGCGCAGGAAATGATCGACCTCTGCGTAGAGGTATTTTTTCACCAGTGTGTAGGCAAAACCTGCACCAAAAAATATGATGACTATGGAGCCGGCAAATAACGCCGTGAGCAAACGTGTTCTGATCGAGCTTGGCCTGACCATTTACCCTCATCGTGAGACCTCGGGATCATAAAGAAGATAGCCAAGCCCCCTGCGGGTGTGGATTAGACGGACTCCTCCTGACGCCTCGGATTTCTTTCGTAATCGATTGATGAATACGTCAATTACATTGCTATCGGTCTCCTCTGCAAAGTCATAAAGCTGCTCCCATATGTCAGCCCGTCTGATCACTTGCCCTTCCCTAAGGGCCAACAATTCGAGCAATCCAAATTCCTTGGCTGTCAGATCAAGGATTAAACCTCCCCGTCGAGCCACGCGGGACTTGGTGTCCACCTCGAGATCAGAAACACGAATGACCGGGTCAGGTTGGCCGTGCAAGCGGCGCAACTGAGTGCGTGCCCTGGCCATCAACTCATCCAGAGAATAGGGCTTTATGATATAATCATCAGCTCCCGCATCCAATCCGGTAACACGGTCAGAAACCGAATCCCTTGCGGTGGCTAAAAGCACCGACGTCTCTTTCTTGGCGCTTCGGATCTTTCTAAGAATATCAAGGCCGTCAATCCCCGGAAGGGTAAGATCTAGAATGATCAGTGAGTAGGGATTCTCTATAGCCAGCCACATTCCCTCCTTGCCATCACCAGTGACATCAACTGCAAACCCGTCACTACGCAAGCGTGTCGCTACAGCCTCGCGCAATGGAGCATTATCCTCTACAAGCAGGATTCTCACAATAATAGCTTACACAACGCATACCAATACGCCATGAAAGGATTATGAGGACGCAACTCTCAATAGCAAGCCCTCTAAGCGCAAGGTGAAGTCAAAACCCCACTAGTCTTCCTGCTTAACCTCTGATTCGTGGGAATCTGAATCACTATGCCCCTTGAAGAGATGCTTGCTTCCCGAGCCTTTTTCAGGATGATCATCCCAGTGATGACTGTCGCAAGATGTGAATAATGACATTATCACAATAGTTATCGCGGCTAAGAAAAGAGGTTTAATCATGGATTTCAAGCAAGACAAATACAATGATGGTGGGAAGCAGGGAAAACGCAACTGCCAATCGTGTTTGTTCTCTTATGAACCGGACGGAGGATTTCGCGTTCGCGAGAAACCAACTAACGTAAGCTGTACAAATTGAAATACATTTCCTTTAAAAAAGGAACAGCAATTCATATGAATCAAGGCCAGGCACAAGCAAGGGCGCGTGAACTTCGGGAGCAACTCGAAAGGCATAACCGTTTATATTACCTGGATGCAAGGCCGGAGATCAGTGATTCTGAATATGATGGCTTGATGGACGAACTCAAGGCCATCGAGGCACAATATCCAGAAATAAAGTCACCCGACTCACCAACGCAGCGCGTTGGTGGCGCACCGCTAGAGGAATTCGAGTCAATTATCCATCCGGTAAAGATGTTATCAATCGAGGACATACATCAACTCAAGGAGGACGAAATCAACCAAAGCGGAAAGGCAAATGACAACGGCATACTAAATTGGTTCGAGCGGCTTAGAAGAAATATTGGAGATGAATTATCCGGGTTAACGATTGAGCCAAAAATTGACGGCGTCGCGGTATCTATCATGTACCGTGACGGAATCCTGGAATATGCCGCAACGCGAGGCGATGGGTCCACGGGCGACGACATCACCCAAAACATCAAAACCATTCGGGCCGTCCCACTTAAACTCCCTGCCAGCGCTCCATCAACATTTGAGGTGCGTGGCGAAGCATTTATTCACAATGAGGATTTCAACAAGCTTAACGAAAAACGTCATTCATCAGGATTGGCATCATTCATAAACCCTCGCAACGCAACAGCGGGAACGCTCAAGCAACTGGACTCGAGCATCGTCTCAAAACGTCCCCTGGATATTATCTTCCACAGCTTTGGCGCTGTAAATCCTTCCACTTTCACTACAATCTCTCAATTTCATGAACTGCTGCCGGAACTCAGTCTTCAATGCGATAAATGGTTCCGATTTGCAAACAACATTGAGGAACTCAGGGATGCCATCAAAGAACTTGATCAAGACAGGCATAATTTCTCATATGCAACGGATGGCGCCGTAATTAAAGTCAACCGGATCAGCTTACACAATCAACTTGGATCTACCTCAAAATACCCTCGTTGGGCTTGCGCATTCAAATTTTGCCCTGAGCAGAAA
>CAWVVE010000108.1:0-6547 GCA_963933075.1 uncultured Verrucomicrobiaceae bacterium
CCAGGTGAAGAGAGGGTCGTAGCCGCGATAGAAATCAAACCATCCCTGCACCAGCTTTTGTAATTCGCGTGACGCGTTCTCTGCAGTCTTCAACACATCTTCGGGAATTGGATTCTTTACACCTTTGGCCTGTCGTGATTGCTTTACGGTTTGCTCTGTCTTTTTGCGGGTCCTGTCGATTTTTTGTGCCAGTAATTCAAGCTCGGGTGCCAGTTTCTGGATGTCATATTCATCAAGGGCGCGGCGGCGATATTCCAGGGCAATGACGTCATCGGTGAATGGTATCATTGCAGCAGCCTTTCGCAGGCGTTCGGATTCCTTCCGGAAGTTTTCACGATCTCGCTCGAGCCGATGACGAAACATGATGTAATCGACTTTTCCTGAACGGTTCATGGCATCAAAGTCCATGGACTGGAGAAGCTTGCTCCAATCCCCGTAGAATTTTTCAACCCTCGCAATGCGCCTTGTTTCTATCTTTGAGGGGAAGTTGTTGTCGATGGTCCTGAGGTCCTTCGGGTAGAGGGGGAGCAGGTCACGAAAGTCATTGGCGTGATCTGCCACGAATTGGCTGCCGCCAGGGGCTTTGTATTCAGGCCCCCTGGTGGAAACCTGTGCATGACCTGCCACAGCCAAACTGAGGATAATGAACGGGAGCGCTAGTTTTACTGGGGCAATAATTTTCATGTGTTGTCTCTAAATTCTGGTGAGGCACGTGCACTTCGGTCAAGTGGAAATAAAAGCCCGGACACGCTTTTACCGGGAAGTTCCTGTTGATCCCGTGGCCTTCAGCCAATCCGGGCTGGTATTCGCGCCTTCATGACGGTGTTGTTTACCGCCTTCAAAAAGGATGTAGATCCAGCCTTCGCTTGTCGTTTCAGGCCGGCCTGCGGTAAGTGAAGAGTAGGCGCCGGCATTGCCTATTGAATATACCCCTGCTCCCTGTTGGGATTGCTCGCCGGTGCGCAGGAGTGTTGTCATGGTCTCGTCGTCTTTGCCTTCGAGCAGGAAGCGTAAACGCCTGAGGATTGCCTTTCCCTGCGCGGTCTTTGCCTTGGCCCTGAGCCCGGGTAATTCAGAGCGGCGAAAGAGAAGGCGGGGATGCTCACCGCTTTCCAGTGGCTTGATGTTCTCCACGGCAACGTGCCATGGGGTGTCATTTTCTTTACCAATGGAGATGCATGCCAGGCAGAGCAGCAAGGCCAACACCATGGGTTTTTCCCGGCACACCTTTATTGATGCCGGAAGGCTGGTTGTCTATCGGGAGACATTGTAATTTGGAGGTTCGATGTCCAGCAGGTGCTTGCGGAAAAAATCCTGACGCCGCCGGTGACCATGCCGGCCGCCGCCCCCGTGCCCGTCCCCGGGAACCATAATGAAGTCGAAATCCTTGCCGCCCTTTATCAGGGCATCGACAAGCCGGTAGGTTGACTCAGGAGGAACGTTCCTGTCCAGTTCGCCGACGATTAACAGAAGTCTTCCCTGCAGGCGGTGCGCATTGTCTATATTGGAAGAGGCTGCATATTGCGGCCCTACAGGGTATCCCATCCACTGCTCGTTCCATGACGACTTATCCATGCGGTTGTCATGGCAACCGCATGAGGAGACGGCCACCTTGTAGAAGTCAGGGTGAAAGAGGAGGGCTCCTGTTGAGCTTTGCCCACCCGCTGAACCCCCATAGATGCCAACGCGGGAAATGTCATACCAGGGATTCTTTTTCGCGTAGGCCTTGTGCCAGAGGATACGGTCAGGGAATCCTGCGTCCTTGAGGTTTTGCCAGCATGCGTCATGAAAGGCCTTGGAGCGGTTGGCTGTTCCCATGCCGTCCATCTTGACAACGACAAATCCCATGTCTGTCCAGGATGAGTAACGTCGTCCTGTGCTGAATTGCTTTGGGGTGTAGGAATCATGGGGGCCGGCATACATCTCCTCGAGAATGGGGTATTTCTTTTTGGGGTCGAAGTCGCGCGGACGAGAGACAAATCCCCAGATGTCTGTCTTGCCATCGCGCCCCTTTGCGGAAAATACCTCAGGTGGTCTCCAGCCTTCTTTCTCAAGTTCGGTGATATCCGCCTTTTCCAGTTCGCAGACGAGTTCTCCGTTACTCACCCGGCGCAGTTCGTGGACCGGTGCCATGTCCAGTCGTGAATAGGAGTCGAGAATAAATCGTTGATCGGGTGAATAGCGGATGTTGTGCCAACCATTTCCCCGGGTAAGCGCTGTCAATTCAGTGCCGTCAAAATTGACCCGGTAGTAGTGCATAAGATAGGGGTCCTGGTCAGGATTTCTGCCGGAGGCGCGAAACCAGACTTGTCGTTTTTCTTCATCAATCCGGTCAATATATCGAACAACGAACTTGCCTTTGGTGATCTGGTTACGGATTGTCCCTGTGGCAATATCAATAAGGTAAAGATGACGCCAGCCGTCCCGCTCGGAGATGTGGATGATTTCCTGGGTTTTTCGTAACCAGTTTACCAGTGGCACACCGAGATTCTTGGCGTGCTCGGTCCAGATAAAGGTGTCGGTGACCTCGTCAATGATATTGCGGTGTTTACCTGTAAATGTGTCCAACTCAATGACCCTGAATCGCTGGTGCCCTCTGTCGATCTTCTGGTAGCGACAATATCGCCCATCAGGAGTCCAGAGGAGGGCAGGTCCACGGAAATCAATGATACCGACCTTTGGCTTGCTGTGTATTTCTCCCTTCAGATCAAACCAGTTTAACTCGTGAGTCGTGAACTTGTCGCCGGGTAGCGGATAGCGGCGTGTCTGGAGATTGGCGCGGCCACCGCCCTTAGGGGAGGACTCGATGAGGTGCACTTCCCCAATATTTCCCGGCACGACACGGTAAGAAATGAGGTTGTTGGAATTGGGCGACCAGTATGGCGGCTGGTAGCTGTTGTTTGGTCCACCGTCGGTGCTAATGGCAATTTCTTCGCCACCATTACTTGGACGGACAAAAAGGTTGTGTTCCTTGATATATGCCCGCCATTTTCCGTCCGGCGAGACATTACGGCTTGGGCGGTAGGGCTTGGCCCTTTGCTCGGGTCCGGGCTTACCTTTCTTTTGGTCGACTTCCTTCGCCGGCTGGCCGGGCAGTGCCGCGGCATCTATTTTTTCGAGTCGATTCTTTTCGCGATGCCACTGGAAGTGCTGGTTTTTGACGCGAAAATAAGCGAGGTTCTTTTGTAGATGGAATTGCAATCGCTCGAGAGGGAGCTTTGTGGGCTGCAGGTTGCCAGCTCCTGCGTTGTTGAGTGCGGTGGCAAGAAGTTCCTGGTTAAAGGCTTGCTGCCGGACACCCTTCTCAAGGTCAACCAGTATATATTCACGTGTTCCGCCTGCCAGCTCATTGCGGTACCAGAAGTGGGAATTGTCGCCGGCCCATTGCGGATTAACCCGGTCTCTGTATATGCTGGCGCCCTGACTTCCCTGGGAGGCCAGAAGATTGAACAGGGTGATCAGGATTGTCAGCGAGGCGGTGCAGTATAGGCGCATGGTAAAGTGTGGGCGGGAGGGGTTCATGTAATTCTCTTGGCTGGGGTTGGCCGTTGGTCTTTTGATGATCAGTGCTGGTGCAGGTTTTAGTTTTTGTTCACCGGGAATCCTGTAAATCCTGCACGAAGGAACGGCATCTTTCCTTATTCCTTGAGTGTTCGCAGGTCACCCTGCCGTACGGTGACGCCCCCCCGGTCCAGGTGTTCCAGAAGCGGAATCAGGATGCGGCGAGTGGTGCCAAGGGCCTGCCTGATGTCTGCGGCCGTTGAGGGTCCGTTCTCGGTGATGTGTGCCTTGATTCTTTTTATTGCCGTTTGGTAATGAACGTCAAGAAGGATGGCTTTCTCATCGAGTTGGATCGCTTTTCCTGTCGCGACAAGGAACTTCAGCGCTGTCATTTCATCGTCTGTCCCTGCCAGTTCCTTCGGCCCCGGGGGTTCAAGGGGGTTGGCGTCGAGCGCCTTGCAGATTTTCTCCTCGGCTGCCCTGAGGTGGCCGGGCAGTTGCGGAGCATGCTTTGTGCTGCGAATCAGGTTTCCGGCACGAATGAATCCTGATTGGGTTAATCCGTTGATGAGGGCATCAAAGAGTTTTGGATCGGGCAGGCGCTTTTTCATGAAGGCGCGCAGTGTGTTGAGGTCCAGCCCGGGAAGTTCCGGGTGTTTCTCGTGAATGGTCTCAATGCGTGCTGCCGCTATGCCGCATACATCTTCCCACCAGTCAGTATCCAGCAACCAGTTCTCCAGGACAATGTGCCTGCAGTTTTCGAGTGCCTGCTTGATTTCTGCCGTCGAAAAGCATGATTGAGCCAGGACTTCTCCGGCTGGAATGGCGAGGTCACGATGCAGGAGGCTATCGATGTAGAGCTCTGCCGAGGGCGGGGAGGAAGCCAGAGCAGTCAGGAACTCTCCCTGGGCTTCTGTGCGGTAACTGCGCGTGGCAGGAGAGGGGTCCAGTATGGTGCCTCCGGACAAGGTAAAACGTTTCGACCAGTCGCGAAGGACGAAACGATCCCCGGCCAGGGTGAATCCGGGTGTGTCCAGGCGGATCTCGGCAATTGCCTGTTGCCCGTCTTTAAGCTCACGGTTTTCAAAGAATAGTATCCTCGCTGCAATGTTGGCGCTTCCATGGTGGAACCTTACCCGCTGGGCATGCTGAATGGCACCTGCTCCCGAGGGGCGCTCACTGCGTTCGAGTAAAACGTGGATCCGTCTGGAACTGCTTGTCTGCTCAATGGCAGTGATGACATCACCGCGCCTGATGCCGTCGCGGACCTTGCCCTTGCGAATGCCGATTTCAGGAAGGTTGAGTGCGGTGCGCATTCCCGGCAGTGCGTGGTCGGTATCATTTTGGTGACTCTGGATTCCGCGCAGCTTGGCGGTGATTCCCTGGGGCTGAATGGTGATCTTCTGTCCTTTCTTGAGTTGGCCGCCGGTCATGGTCCCGGTGACTACTGTTCCCACGCCCTGTGGAGAGAAAACACGGTCCACGGAGAGCCTGGGCTTGTCTTTATCCCCTGGCGGGGATGTTTTGCTGATGACCTCAGCCAGTGTCGCCCGGAGTTCATCCAGGCCATCGCCGATGATGGCGCAGACCGGGATGATCGGGGCACCCTCGAATCGGCTGCCCTCGAGTGACTCGGCGACGCTTGCAGCTGAGAATTCGATGTCCTCTACCGTATCGGATTTTGTTAAGGCAATCACTGCGGTTTGCACGCCAAGGTAACTGAGAATCTGCAGGTGCTCCTCGGATTGGGGCATCCACCCGTCATCAGCGGCGACGACAAACATTGCCACATCAATAGAGCCAACCCCGGCAACCATGTTCTTGACGAAATCAGCATGCCCCGGGACATCAATGATCCCAAGTGAAAGGGTTGCTCCCGAAGCATCCGGGCATGGCAGTTCGAGGTGGCCAAAACCGAGATCGATGGTCATGCCTCGGGCCTTTTCCTCTGGCAGGCGATCCGGATCGGTTCCCGTGAGGGCTTCGATCAGAGTGCTCTTGCCATGATCAATATGCCCGGCTGTCCCAATGATATAGTTGAGCTGATTACCCATTATGGCGACAATGTATGGGCATCAACAACAGGATGCGCATTGCAAATCGGGCATGCGGCTTTGGTGAGGCGTTTATACAAGGGGCCCTTGAATGCCCGGCGCTTGTATTCCTCCTCGGGCATCCACCAGTAAGGATGCTCGAAGAGCCTGGAGTATTTTCGCGGGTGGCCGGGTATGCTGTTACTTAGAAGAATGACATGCAGTGCTTCATGCCTGATAAGCCAATCAGGGATGTTTCCCTGGGAGTGGGCAAGGTAGACGATAGCGTTGCGCTCAAGAATTTTCCATGCCGTCAGCCCTCCCTGGTAGGTACCGCGAATCTTTGCCACCGGCATACCACGCCAATCAGCGTATTCAGCAGATGCAGGGGCGCGTAATTCTATTGTCTTGCCCCTGAAGTGTTTACCGCTTACCCGCTCCAGATCCCTTAGCTCCCCGCGTATCCTGGCAACCAGTTTTTCCTGTCCCTCCGGGGCAATAAAGGAAGGATCGCTGTAGTGTGGGCTGCACGAGCCCAGCAAAGTGGCGATGGATAAACCGTATAAGGCAGCCTTAAACATGGGATTTGATTAAGTTGTCAGGTTCAAGCTGTTAACCGGATTAGTGAATAACATGGGGCAATCGTCTAACAAAAAAAAATGCGATCGGCAACTCTTATCAAGTATCCGGGGTGAAGAGAACCACTTGTGCATGGAAAATCATAATTTAAAGGCTTTTACTGTTCTCCACGCAAGAATTTGATAAAATGCCGCAATGTCTCAACCTGCGATTGTGAATTATTCCCGGGAAGCGGGTTCCGTCGAGCTCCGTGAAGTGCCGAAGCCGGAAATTGCAGCGGGTGAGATCCTCTTGAAGGTTGGGGCTGTTGGCGTTTGTGGCAGCGATTTACACCAGTGGCACTCAACCCACAGTTGGCCGGTGAATTATCCGGTAGTCCTGGGGCATGAGTTCGGTGGTGAGATAGTTGAGTTGGCGGATGATGTTAACGGGTG
>CAWVVE010000109.1:0-6534 GCA_963933075.1 uncultured Verrucomicrobiaceae bacterium
CGTCTTGAGGTCATGTCGAAGCCCATCTTGTCGTAGGAGGTGCGTGTTTGCGGAATCTTGAACGCGCGTTGACTGGAGCCATCCACTGAGACCAGGGCATGATGGGCCTCACCGTTTGGGCCTGCGGGAATTGGCTGGAAATTAATGAAGTCCAGTGCGGTGTCACTGCCCAGGCCGGTGGGCAGGGTGTGACAGGTGACACAGGCGAAATTTCCCCTGTCGATGCCGCGATCAAACGGGCGGTAGGTTTCCTCGAGGGCACGCAGGGCGTTGCCTTTAGGCATGGGGCGGCCGGCTTGCCCGAAGCGGCCTCCGGTCACATGCCCGGGCAGCGGCAGTTCAGTGGGCAGTGAGTTATCGAGGTTGCGGAACGGATTGGGAGGAATGGTTATCGTTGCCAGATAGTCCTCAAATTCCTGCATTTCTTCGGTGTTGAGCCGTGTATCGTCACCGAGCAGGGTCTCAAAGGCATCGTTAAAGGCCTCGATGCCGTCCCGGTCACCGCGCCAGTGGTGTGGTTCCTTGCCGATGATGTCCTGCATGGTCTGGGTGGTCATCGGGCCTTTCATCGGGTGAAAGTCGGTAAAGTTGGTTCCAAGGCCCGGGAAACCCGCACCCAGGTTGTGCCTGGCTTCATCAATTGCAATCATGTTACCGCCGGGGTCACCCAGATCCCATGCCAGCCGGTCTGTGCGTGCGTCCACGTGGCATGAAGCGCAAGAGACATGGCCAAGGCCGGATGTCCGGTGCGTGTCGTAGAGATGCCGGCGGCCTGCGCGGATACTTTCCGGGGTGGGATCAAAGAATGCCACCCGGGCAGTCTCACGGCGTGAATTCATGTTGATAACCGATAGAGTGCCCTCAAAGCGGTTCAGGACGTAGAGTTGATTGCGCGGGTTGTCGGCCACGATCCCGGTGGGTCCCTCACCGACCCCGATAATATTATCGCTGGCAGTTCGCTGGCCCGAGGCATTAATGACAATGACGTTATTGGATCCCATGCCGGTCACATAGGCGAGGCTGCCATCGGCATTCCAGGCGATGGCACGGGGGTCACCGATGGATTGTTCACGATTGACACTCGTGGTGATATGGCTGGTGTAATCGAGGTGTGGGTTGAGATCCCCGGTCTGGTTTTCCAGTGTCACGGGGTCGACAAGGCCATACATGACACGCACGAAGACACCGTTGAGATTGGGTTCAAAGCGCACTTCATTGATTGCGTCGGTACCGACAATAAGGATTTCCCCGCTTACCGGGTTAACTTCCGCTGTCATACACAGGTTCATCAACCCTGTCGCATAGCTTACTAAGCCGGTGTCCGTGTCAATGACCGCGAGATCATTGTCGATCAGGTCCCAGCCAACCACGCGCCCGGAAAGTGATGCGAGGGGACCGCTTATCATTTCCGACCAGTCAGCGTTATTGTCATCACGCCATACCTCCTGTTGGTCTTTCCTGACAATGAGCCCCACAGGGGGCGGTCCGGGATTTCCCGATTTCTTCCCGGGCCGAAAGGATGAGCCGTTGTTGGGCGGCGGGTTTGTGCCACCATAGGGACCTCGTGGATCGGAAACCGCATTTGGAGGGAAACTGATCACATCATTACCGCTGCCACCGGCGATGATGGTTGAGTTGTTGCCCGACTCGAAAATAGCGACATAGACCCGGTCTCCTTCGGGACTGGTACAAAGGGCCCGCGGATCCTCCCCCTCAATGGGTATGGTGAGCGGCAGCGTGGACAGATCGCCGGGATTAAAGATTAGCACGGTATCGGTTTGTGAGCAGGACACGTAGGCCCGCTGCGGGGTGCCGGCGAACACCACATCGGCGGGCTCGTCATCGGTTTGGAGGGTTGCCCTGACAACTTGTTTCTTGATGTCAACAATACTGATCGAATCTGAAAGCTGGTTGACTACCCAGATTTCGCTGTTGCTGCGGTAGGCCACGCTGACAGGGTCGATGCCAACGGTTATGGAGCCTACAGGTTGAGGAAGGTTGCCGGTCAGGTCGAAGAGCTCGACGCGTTGATCCGCTGTATTGCACACTGCCAGAGTGGAGCGGTCAGGACTAATGGCTATTGGTCGGACGTGAGGCGTCTCGAAATTGACAAAGTCCGCATACGCATGCGAGCCAATGGCCGCAGCCAGTAAGACTGGCAACAGTTTAGTGATTGGGGACACTTGCATTACCTTATATCGGTTGTGGCGTTCATGGCAAGCCAATCCCGGATGTGTTGGACATCAGTGAGGCTATGGTAATGTATATCAAAGATAATGGTATTTCCACGGCAGCCAGTGTTTCCTCCCAACAGATTGTTCAGGGAACTTGAGTCCGGCAGGATGTCGCGTCAGGATTTTCATGCAGCGATGGCGGTTCATGCCCGGGAGTTGATCAGCGAGATGGAGGAAGAGCGCCGCAATCCGATAGCTGCATTTTCCGAGTTCATTCGCAATAGGCGCAGCGCAAGGAAACTGGCAGGTCACCACGGGGAGGCTGTGCTGCGTGAGGTTTTCATGGCGCTTGCCGATGTCGAGGACTTTGCGCCGGCGAGCCTGCTCTGGAATGCCGGGCACAGTCACGTGCCGCTTTATTGTTTTCTGCGGATGCGGCAGCAGCCGCTGTTCAGGGTGATCAGCATGGAGTCCAGCCCGACCAGGGTGAATATTGCCGTCGAGTATCAGTTCGGCAGCGCCCGCCATCCGGTTTGTGAGACATTCAAGCTGTGCCGGGATGGTTCAGCGATCATGAGGGTGGAAGCCCGCAGGGCTTTGCGCTAGGCCGAGGAGCTTAGCCAAAAAAAATACCGCCTGTTCTCAAACAGGCGGTATTTTTAAGGAGAAATTTATCAGTCAGGATAGTTCCTTACTTCTTCTGCAGCTTTGCCAAGAATTTACCCGGGTCGGCTTTTACTTTCTTTTCGCACTTGCCGCAGCAGACACCGATGTGGATGTCAACGGATTCACCGGCTGCCTTGCCGCTGAATGCGCATTTGCCTTTTTCGGCTTTGGCGACTTTCGCTGCATGGGCAGTGGGATCTTTCTGAAACTTTGCAACGCACTTTTCACAACAGAAGCTTGCTGTGTATTTGACGCTCTTGGAGCCGTCCACTGCTTTGCCACTTATTGGACATTTTTTGTTAACAGTATCTGCAGCGAGAGCAACACCGCTGCCCAGGGCCATTACACAGATGGCTGTTAGTGATGATTTAATCAGCGTTTTCATATTAGTTTAAACTTTAAAGGATAAATGGACGGGTGTCAATGTCCCTCATTGAGGTTAAGGTCAACCATCAAATCTGCGGCAATTTGTTCCAGGTGTCCCTTCAGGTCTTCCATTTCAAGCTCTTCAGGCAGCCCGAGCTCGGCGCTTGCCTTGAATAGCGGGTCTCCGCTCATTGGGGCACTGATGCACTCGGTATGCAGTTTCTCGACATTTACGGAGCGCTCAGCGAGGGCGCGGGAGATTTCACTGATGATACCGGGATGGTCGACGCCTATGAGTTCGAGGGTGACTGTTTCGGCCGGTAATGGGCATTGGTCTTCCGGTTTCGTGGTGACAACACTGAGATCGCTGATCGTTTGCAGGGCATCGAAGAGTGCCTCTGCCTGAGATTGGTCGTATTGGATCCTCACGATACCGGCGAATTGTCCGCAGAATCTTGCCATGCGACTCTCCAGCCAGTTACCACCGTTGGCGGCGACCGCTGAGGAGAGTTCATCGACAATGCCCGGGCGGTCAGGACCGATGGCAGTGAACACGAGGGATTTCATTGATGAAGGGCTTACGGGTTTGAGAATTTCCTCCTAGAGCAGTTCAGGATAGGTCTTTTTCAGGTCAAGGGTGTCCCCGGCTTCTTTCTGCAGTTCCAGCAATCTGTGAAAGAGCTTTTTCATTTTTTCCCGGGACTCCGGCTTGCGGGAAATGTCATTCATCTCCTCGGGATCGGATTTCATGTTGAAGAGTTGAGCTTTCTTGATTTTGGGAAAGAGCAGGAGCTTGTGATGTTGAGCAGTGACAGCGCGCTGGAAATCCACATAGGCCCCGTATACTGCATCGAGGCCGCCTTTTTTGTTTTCCTTGAGCATCGGCAAAAGGCTTTGAAACTGGACATGTGCGGGTTGCTCGGCTTTGGCGAGATCAAGAGAGGTGGCCATAACGTCCTGCAGGTAGATGGGAGAGGTGTTTCGGGCTCCGGCCTTGATGCCCGGGCCGACTGCCATAAAGGGTACGCGGACACTGTGGTCAAACAGACTTTGTTTGCCGATTAACCCGTGGTGCCCAACGGACAGGCCATGATCGGCGGTGAAGAAGATATAGGTATTGTCTTCTTGCCCGGTTTTTTTCAGGTGGTCCAGAATGCGTCCAATCTGTGCGTCCATGTGACTGATAATTGCGTAGTATTCGCGGCGGTTAACCTGCACGGCGTGTTTTGTGCGCGGGAAGGGGGCAAGCTTTTCGTCACGCAGGCCCTTGCTGCAACCGATGGCATCCTTCCACGGATACTCCGGCAGGAAGCTCACGGGCATGGCAATCTTGTCAGCCGGGTATTTGTCGACGTAGGATTTGGGTGCCTGGCGGGGGTCATGCGGGGCGTTAAAGGCAATATACATGAAGAAGGGCTTGTCCTTCTTTTTGGCGTCATCAAGGTAGTCAACGGCATCGTCGGCGACCACTTCACTCCAGTGCTTGCCGCCTTCCCAGAATCCGCCAAATTTGGGATCGCTGGGATTCCAGGGATCTGTGCCGTCTGCAAGTGGCCTGTTGTAGCCTTGGGATGTCTGTTTCGGCATGCCTCCACGGATGTGCCGGGCAGTGCCAAACAGGTGATTGGCATCCGCCCTGACGTGCCACTTTCCGGTGAAGTAGGTGCCGTATCCGGCTTTTGCCATGAGTTGTGGCCAGAGTTTTCCATCAAGTGATTTCTTCAGCTCCTTTTCCGAGTTTTTCGCGTGCCAGACGTATTTACCCGTGACCAGCATGGTTCGGCTGGCAACGCAGACTGCCCCGTGGTAACCGCCCATGTTGTAGGCATGCGTAAATGTGGTGCCGCCGGCAACAAGCCTGTCCAGGTGTGGAGTCTCAATTTCCTCGTTGTTGACTGCGCGGATCGTTTTGTAGCACTGGTCGTCGGCAAAGATAAACAGGATGTTTGGCTTGGCCTTTGGCAAGGCATTGCCGAGGGTGAGCGCAAAAATAGAGAGGATTACAAGGAATTGGTACATTGAGGGTGATGATAGTGGCGGATGTTGGCATTTGGCGATCCTGAAATTACGCTATTGGCCCGGGAGATTGAAATATCCGTGATATTTGCAGGCTTTAGACAGGAATTTGTGTGGCCGGCACAACGAAGCCCTGCGGGAGAAGGGATGATCCAAGGCGTGCCAATCAGAGTGAATTAAAATCTGTGTGAAGGCAATGCTTGAACATCGTGGCCAAAACGGTGAGAATTGATCATTCACGGGAGTGACCTTTTAACACCATGCCTTGCCGCCTCATCTCATTTCTTGTCTTCGTTCTTCTTCCCGCCGTTGCCGGCAGTGCCTCCGGTGCGGAGATTGACTTCAACCGTGACATCCGGCCGATACTCTCGAGTAACTGCTTTGTGTGCCATGGGCCGAATGCCCACGACCGCAAGGCGGACCTCAGGCTTGATACCCCTGAAGGGGCCGTCAAACTGCGCGATGGGGTGCGGGCAATTGATCCCGGGAAACTTGCGGAGAGTGAGTTGCTGTTCCGCATCGCCACTGATGACAAGGATGAGTTGATGCCTCCTCCCGAGTCGCACAAGGTGTTAAGTGCGGAACAGAAATCACTGCTGAAGCAATGGGTGCTTTCCGGTGCTGAATACAAAGATCATTGGGCGTTTCTTCCCCCGGTGAAGGCCGAGGTGCCATCCGCCGGGGATAAGGGACTGCGGATACATAACCCGGTGGATTCATTTATCTTGAGGAGGCTAGAAAAGCAAGGCCTGCAACAATCTCCCGAGGCCGATCGGCGTACGCTGATCCGCAGGGTCACCTACGACCTGACAGGTTTGCCGCCTGCCCCATCTGCTGTCGAGGCGTTCGTCAATGACAATTCCCCGCAGGCTTATGAGAAGGTTGTGGATCATCTGCTTGGCATGGAGCGTTACGGAGAGCGAATGGCGTTGGCATGGATGGATGCCGCGCGTTACGGCGACTCCTCGGTAATGCATGCTGATGGGCCGCGTGATATGTGGGCATGGCGTGACTGGGTAATTGACGCTTACAATTCGAACATGCCCTTTGACCGGTTCACCGTTGAGCAGTTGGCGGGGGACTTGATTCCAAATGCGACGGTAGGTCAGCGGGTGGCCTCGGGTTTTAACCGAAACCATGCAACCTCAGATGAGGGTGGTGCCTTTGCAGAGGAGCTGCGGGTTGAGTATGTCGTCGACCGGTTGAAGACCACGGCCAATGTCTGGATGGGGCTGACCATGGAGTGTGCCCAGTGCCATGACCACAAGTATGACCCGATTTCCCAGCGTGAGTATTACCAGATGTTTGCCTA
>CAWVVE010000110.1:0-6517 GCA_963933075.1 uncultured Verrucomicrobiaceae bacterium
AAGTCACTTATTGAACGGGATGGTAATACAGAGGGCGTAACTGCAGTCAGTGAAGACGGCTCCTGCCATGAGATTACAGCTCCGATGGTTATCGACGCCTCCGGGAGGGATGCATTTGTTCAGACAAAGCGCAAATGGCGGAAACGGGATCCGAGTCTGGGAAAAATTGCGATCTGGACCTATTACAAGGGTGCCCGGCGGGATCCAGGGCTTGACGCCGGATCAACGACTGTTGCCTATATTCCTGATAAAGGATGGTTTTGGTATATCCCGCTCGATAACGATATTGTCAGCTTGGGAGTAGTTGCAGAACGTGATTACCTTTACCGCAAATCAAGCAACCCTGAGGAAATTCTTGCAGAGGAGATCAACAACAACGTCTGGATTTCTGATCATTTAAAATCCGGAGAGCAGTTCGGCCGGTATTGGACAACCGGTGAATATTCCTATCGCTCTGAGTATTGTGCATCCAATGGCCTAGTGCTTGCAGGTGATGCCTTTGCTTTTCTTGACCCGGTTTTTTCATCAGGCGTTTTTTTGGCCTTGAAAAGCGGCGAGATGGCTGCGGACGTTGTGCATAAGGCAATAATTGATAATGACTTCAGTGCTGATCAGTTTAGTGATTACGGCAGTGAACTGTGTCGAGGGATTGAGTCAATGCGGGCGTTGGTATACGCTTTCTATGATCAGGGATTCAGTTTCGCTGACCTTATCAAGGCGCACCCTGAAGTGCGCGGTGATCTCACCGACTGTTTAATCGGTAATCTCTCGACAGACTTCAAAGGATTGTTCAGTGCCGTTTCGAACTTTGCCAAGTTGCCTTCGCGGCTTGATTACGGAAAGGTTTTATCCTGAGTTGGGCTGACTTTAACTCTACGAAAATCATCACTGCCCTTTATCATGAATATGAATAGCCGCATTAATCTTTCGGATTGAAGTCTAATGACATTACCATTTTAGTTGCTTCAAGGTCAAAACGCTCTTCCGTAATGTGGGAATCAGTCCTTTATGGCTTATCGATTTGTTCATCGTCGCACTGTTGCTTTTTCAGATACTGATTTGGCAGGGATTGTGCATTTTGCTCGCTTCTTTCCTTACATGGAGGATTGCGAGCATGCCTTCTATCGGGCATTGGAACAATCCGTGCATAAAATGGATGACGGGGAGGGGGGCATGGTTGGCTGGCCCAGGATACATGCATCTTGTGACTACCGTAAGCCCCTTCGATTTGAGGATCAGTTGGAGATTGATTTGATCGTTGCGCGGGTTGGATCCAAAACAATTGAATACAGGTTCCAGTTTCGCAAGATAGATGGGGAGGCCTCAGTGATTGCCGCTGTGGGGAAAGTGGTCGTCGTGTGCGTTCGTTTCCATGAAGGGGTAATGGAGTCCGTGGAGATACCGAAGGCGATTCGCCAAAAAATAGTGCAAGCTCCAGAAGATGAACTGAAGACATTCGCGGATTAGTGCTGCATGAAAATTACAAGAGAGAACAATAAGGAAAATCAAAAGAGAATGACTTGGCTTCTATTTGCATTAATGACTGTCGGCGCATGGGGTGTTTACGGGATCTTGCTCCATGAAGGAGCTCTGGGAATGAAGGATCCTGAGTTTGGCCGTTATAAGGCATTCCTCTGGGTTGGGATTGCTTACTTTGTGACAGCAGTAATGGCTCCCTTGATCTTATTGATATCTTCGGGAGCAGGATGGGACATGTCTTTTAGGGGTTCTGCTTATTCCTTTATTGCCGGAATAGTTGGGGCGATCGGAGCCTTCGGGGTATTACTTGCCTTTGGAGCAAAGGGGCATCCGGCAGTGGTCATGGCTATTATATTCGCCGGCGCACCTGTTGTTAACGCTCTTGTCGCCATTGCATTGCATCCGCCTGGCGGTGGCTGGGGTTCTGTGTCTCCGTTGTTTTGGCTGGGCATTGGCTTTGCTGTGCTTGGGGGGGGTCTTGTAACTCTGAAAAAGCCAGGACCAGCAAAGAAACCTTCCGCTGAAATCCCCGTAGAGCATTCTGCTGCGAGCAGTTCAGACAAATCACATTCCGGCAAGGATGCTCTGGTGCAAAGTGACTGAAGCGAAGAATAATGGATTTTGATGACGCACTTACATCGCTGCGGCGGCTACTTAATTCGATTGTTGATTCCCGCAACCCGTTTTATGCGCAAAAACTAGGCGAGGCAGGCTTTACGGTTTTCGATGAGCTCACCCTCGATGAGTTCAGGCACCGCTGTCCTTTTACTACAAAGCATGAGATCGCGGCTGACCATCATGCCAATCCCCCATTTGGCACCAATCTCGGGAAGCCCGTCGGGATGTACAGCAGAGTTTGCAAGACAAGTGGAACTACTGGCGAGAGAATTATGTGGCCTGACACCCAAAGTGGATGGGATGCCATGCTGGAGGTTTGGCAAAAGATTTATCATTCGGCAGGTATAAATCCTGGCGTCGACCGGATTTATTTTGCTTTTTCATTTGGGCCATTCATTGGTTTCTGGACGGCATTTGAATCTTCAGTAAAAATGGGGTGCATGGCTTTCCCGGGAGGAGGGGCGCGTTCAAGTGAGCGAATTGAAGAGATCATTGGCTCCGAAATTTCTGTTTTGTGCTGCACGCCGACTTACGCCCAGAGGTTGGGGCAATTAATCTCAACCAATGGAAGAGAGCACAAGGTGGCCACGATTATAGTTGCCGGTGAGCCCGGGGGCAGTATCCCCGAGGTTCGCGCGAAAATATCAAGGTTATGGAACGGAGCGAAGGTATTTGACCATCATGGGATGACGGAAGTTGGCCCCGTGTCAGTTGAACCGCCTGGTAAGCCAGGTAACCTGTGCACGGTTCCTGGATTCCACTTTGCCGAGGTGATTGATATCGAGACCGGCATTGAAGTCGGAGAAGGAGAGAGTGGAGAACTAGTGCTAACCACATTGCGACGGGATGACACTCCTGTTCTCAGGTACCGCACAGGAGATCTTGTATGTAAAAGGTATTATGAAATTGAGGGGGAACGCGTCCTTGGTTTCGAGGGCGGAATACTTGGAAGAATAGATGACATGGTGGTTGTTCGCGGAGTGAACCTTTACCCTGCAGCCATTGATGCTGCTGTTTGCAGGTTTCCTGATATTGACAATTACCAGGTGATTATAAGTTCCGATCGCTCAATGCGGGAGGTTACCCTTGAAATTGAACTCAATGAACGCTGTCAGGTAGAGGCAACTGTTGAGAAGATCGCCGATTCGCTGCGTCGCACATTTGCATTGCGTTTGCCGGTAAGGGTTGTCCCTTTGGGAAGCCTGCCCGAACACGAGTTCAAGGCCAATAGATGGATTAAGCAATGATCATTGAGTTGGATAGCATCAATAAAAGCTTTGGTGATGGAGGTGACGGAGTTAAGCGGGATATACTTATCGACGTCTCGCTTTGCGTCGAGCCTGGTGAGAGAATTTCAGTAATTGGCCATTCCGGATGCGGGAAAAGCACCCTGCTAAATTTAATGGGAATCCTTGATGCTCCGGATTCGGGATCGATTGTCATCAATGGCAAAGATACTGCGGACTTGTCCGAGAAGGAGGCCGCCGCAACGCGTGCTAAGGACATTGGGTTTGTATTTCAACTGCATCATCTTCTTCCGCAGGCCACTGTCCTTGAGAATGTAACACTTCCCTCTTTGGCGCTTCCTGAAAAACCTGATCCCAAGCTGATAGAAGAAAGGGCGCTCGAACTTCTCTCGAAGGTTGGGATTGCAGAACATGCCCATCAGTTCCCCGGGAAATTATCAGGCGGGGAGCGACAACGCGCGGCGGTGGTTCGCGCATTGATCAATAAGCCATCATTGCTGTTGGCCGATGAGCCAACCGGGGCGCTTGATTCTGCACATTCCGAGGAATTGGCAGGGTTGTTACTTGAGCTTAATCACAGCGAGGGAATTGCTCTTGTTGTTGTTACCCACAACAATGACGTCGCGCTCATGATGGACAGAAAACTCACGATCAGTTCCGGCAAGCTGCATGATGTGTGTGAATAATGATCAGGCTGGCTTTACACGGACTCAGGCATTACTGGAAACTTTCCATCTGTCTATTTCTCGGTGTCTTTATAGCCTCTGCCATACTGACTGGCTCTTTGCTTGTCGGTGATTCTGTTAAGGAAACCCTGAGGCAGGCTTCAGGAAAGAGGATAGGCGCCGTGAAGCAAGCGCTTGTGACCGGGGAAAGGTTTGTCACGCATGATTTGTCTGCACGGGTTTCGAAACGTTTACCAGGCCATATAATTTCTCCTGTGCTTTTTAGCCCAGGGGTCATCAGCACACCGGACAAGACAAAGCGAGCCAATGGCGTCCGGATTTATGGTGTCACCGATTCGTTCTGGAAGCTTGCCGGAAGAACGCCCCCTGAGGGGAGTTATCTGGCGGTCGGTAAACCCCTCGCTGAATATTTGAAACTTGATTTGGGGGATGCCGTTATCGCACGCATGGAGATGCCTGGCAGAGTTTCCAGAGATGCCCCTCTTTCTGGCGACACTGAGGAGATGGCTTCGCTGAGCGGTTCAATCACGCATATTATTTCCTCTGAGAATCTCGGCAGTTTCAGCCTGTTGTCCGAGCAAACTGATGCCCTGAATATCTTTCTTCCGCTCAATCTGCTTCAACAGAAAATGCATAAGGCGGGTCGTATTAACCTCGTTCTTTCATCCGGAGCCGAAGAGATGCAGTCGATAGTTGATGAGAGCTGGTCTTTAGCTGACGCAGAGCTTGCCTTGAAGTCGCTGTCCGGCGATCTGAGCGCCCTTGTCAGCGATCGAGTATTCATCAGTGAAGCCGAGGAGAGGGCTGTTTTCGCGGCATTCCCGGACTCTGAGGGGGTAATTTCCTATCTCGTGAATGATTTCCACAAAGATTCATTGCGTGTTCCCTATTCTGTAGCCGTCGGTATAGGCCCTCGTTCTGCAAAAAGGCTTGGTGTTAGCTTGCCGGCCGCAGATGAAATTGTGATTAATGACTGGCTTGCTGCGCCTTCCTTAATGGGGGGGCTGGGTGCGGAGATCGGCGATGAGCTCGGCATTTCTTTTTTTGCCGTAAAGAGTGCCCGTGAGTTCATTGTTATCGGTGACGGGAAAAGCGCTGAAGGCGAGGTGGATAGTGAAGACCTCACAACATTCCGCGTAGTGGGCATTATTCCGCAAGGATCACGTGCTTTGGCGGATGCCTGGGTGCCCGAATTCCCTGGCCTTGAAACTGCGCAAACGCTGGCAACGTGGGAAAGCGGGCTGCCCATTGACACAAAGCGAATACGCGATCAGGACGAGTTGTTTTGGGATAAGTATAAGGCAACGCCAAAAGCTTTCATGTCGCTGCATCGCGCGCAGCAATTATGGGGCAACAGGTTTGGCAGGTTATCAGGAATTCACCTTGGCCATGTGGTTATTAATGAGTCCTCATTTGTTACTGAATTACGCAACGAGCTAAAGTTGGCTGACCTTGGAATTAACCTGCGTGAACTTTCTGATGAAACGCGGCGCGCGGTTGAAGGATCTTTGGATTTCGGGATTTTGTTTGCTTCTCTTAGTGGCTTCCTTGTTCTCTCCTCAATTCTCCTTGTTGCGTTGATGTGCGTGTTTGGCATGGAGTCGAGAGTTGCGCAAATTGGGCTTATGGCGGCCATTGGATTTACGCGGCAACAAGTGCGCCGCCTTTTTTTGTATGAGGCGGGTATTATCTGTATCATGGGCGCTGCACTGGGTGCTTGTGGCGGGGTTGGCTATACCAAGGTTTCATTGTGGGCACTCGGGAGTGTCTGGGATGGTGCATCGGCCGGGATTTCATTCACCTTTCACGCAAGGCCTTTTTCTGTGTTTGCCGGAGCTATCGTTATATTCACTGTTGCATTGATCAGCATATATTTTGCGGGCAGACACATTACCTCGCGTTGCCCGCGAGGGATTCTAGGGGGCGAGAGTTTCACTGATGGCGCTTTGAGTGAATCAAGTCGGAGGAGACCGATCCAATTTGGTGTGGTTGCCGGGGTTTGCGCGGGGGCATTTCTGGCATGGATGGGTTCAGGTCTTGAAGGCGAAAAACTCGCAGGCGCTTTCTTTGGGGCAGGCTTTTTGCTCCTTGTTGCCGGCATTGGTGTCTTTGTGCTTTTTCTTGATGCCCAGAAATTTTCTCAATCAGGTGGCAGGACGAGTTTGCTTAAGTTGGGTTTTTGTAACCTTTTAAGGAACAGGGGGCGCTCGGTTGCTGTTGTCGGAATGGTTTCCGCTGGAGTTTTCCTGGTTTCCGCCGTTAACGCTTTCCGATTAAGCGAGGACGACGTCTCGATAAACAGAAATACGGGTACAGGGGGGTTCCAGTTTATTGGAACCACCAGTCTCCCTGTCTATGATGATTTAAATAACATTGAAGTCCGTGACAGGTTTGGGCTTGAGGATTTCAGTCCCAATGAGCTTAAGTTTGTTCAAATGCGGGTAGGCAGGGGTGGCGAAGAGGCAAGTTGCCTGAATCTCAATCATC
>CAWVVE010000111.1:0-6493 GCA_963933075.1 uncultured Verrucomicrobiaceae bacterium
TGGCTTTATCGAGAGGAACTATTTTCTCAACCACCAGGTTCTCCTCACCCTCCGCCCCAAGGTCAACCACATAACAACCGGCGGCGGCTTCCGAGATTCTCCCTAGAGTTGCCACCACTCCTGCATCTGAGGCACCCTCGGCACCTCCTTCCCAGTCACGACTGCGCAAGTCAGTAAGCACGTAAACAACTCGCTGCAGGCTGGCTTTGTCATCCTTAAAGCTCTTCTCAACATGCAGTAAGGCGGCATTCAGGTTGCCGGCAGAATCTTCAGCAGCCAAGCCGTCAATTTCATCAAGAAGCCCACTCATTGTAGATTCGGTCAAAGGCAGCCCATTGGCCCACGTCACGGGATGATCCGGGTCTGTTGTGCGCACTACGGTGATAAAATCATCCTTATTATCTCTTACCAGAGCCTCAATCCATTTACGGAGCATTATCGAAGCTTCCTCGATGGGCGTCTTCTCACCGGATTGCGCAGCCATACTCAATGAATCATCAAGCACGATAACTCTCTCGGTTGCCCCGGACCTGAAGAAACTCTCCGGATTAACGTCAAGGAAAGGCCTGGCAAGCAAAAGCCCGATGAGGCCCATCGCCAAACACCGTAAAAGCAAAAGGATAAATTCCTCGAGCTTCACACGGCGACGATTAAGCCTCTGGGCCTCCATCAGAAATTCCATCGCCGCCCAATCAACCCGTTTAAATCTTCGACGATTAAGCAGATGGATAATTATCGGAGAGGCAATCGCGATAAGGCCTGCAATAAACAATCCCGGATTAACAAGAAAATTCAGCATGCTTTATACCCTCCTTCCTTTCCTGTTATGTTGCTTACGGAAAGCCAGGTAGCGGGCAAGCAGGGCATCCAGCGGCTCCCCCGTATCCAGCAAGGCGTAATCAACTCCCAATCGATCACAAATCCGTCGTACTCTATCTCGATATTTTTCGACGATATCCAGATAACTCCTGCGCAAGGCTCTCGGATCGGCATGCACTTCGTCCTCGGACTCCAACCCGATGAAACGGGTATTATCCTCGAATGGAAACACCAGTTCATGACGATCCATTACGTGAAAGACAACCACTTCGTGCTTCCTCAACCGGAACTGTTGCAAGGATTCCCTTAACTGGTCCAGGTCGGTAAATAAATCGGAAATAATAACCACCATGCCGCGCGAACGCACCTGCTCAACGAGTCCCAGGAAAACTTCACCGACATCCGTCTTGTCATCGGGAGTAGTTTCCCCAAGGACATGCACCATCTCCTTGATATGGTTAATCCGGGAACTCGGCGGCAACACGTCACAAACTCTGGTGTTGAAGGTAACCAGCCCGACGGCATCGCCCTGGTGTTGTAACAGGTGAGCCAAGGAAGCGCCGGCAGTTGCCGCATAGTCAAATTTCCTCCACCCGTCCCCCGCATAGCCCATGGACTTCGAGCAATCGACAATGATCGTTGTCTTGAGATTTGTTTCCTCCTCGTATTCCTTGATATAAAACCGGTCGGTCTTCGACCACACCTTCCAGTCAATATGTTTAATCTCATCACCTGGCGCATACTCACGGTGCCCGGCAAACTCCACGGCAAAGCCACTGTATGGGCTCTTGTGCTGTCCGGTAATGAACCCCTCTACAACCAAGCGTGCCCTGACATCAAGCCGCTTGATCCTTTCCAGGACCTTCGGGTCAAGATAATCTGGCCTCTCAGCGTTTTCCATGTCTCAGAGTAACTGCTGCCCCTGCGGTGGAAACTCAACTATGCGGCGTGAAATGCACCGGCAAGGGCCGGCTCAATCTTGTCATCATCATGGCGTTCCGCGATGCTATCGAGCAGCTTATCAACCACCACATCACTTGTGACACCGTCAGATTCAGCCTTGAATGTCGTGATAATCCTATGCCTGAGGACCGGGTGGACAATGTCACGTATATCCTCCGCTGTTGCATAGCTGCGCCCTTCCATGACGGCTTTTGCCTTTGCCCCCAGTAAAAGGAACTGCACCGCCCTCGGCCCCGCCCCCCAACTCAGGAGATCGGGAATAAAGTCAGGAACCTCTTCCTCCTCAGCCACCCGGGTGGCTCTCACGATGCGCAAGGCATAATGGATCACGTGTGGCGGCACCGGTACCCTGCGAACAAGATTCTGAATCCTGGAAATATCTTCACCGCTTAGAATTTCATTCACGGAAGCGACATCAGCAGAAGTCGTTGATGCGGCAACCTTGTATTCCTCGGCATAATCAGGATAATTCACAAACACCTTGAACATGAACCTGTCCTGTTGAGCCTCAGGTAAAGTGTATGTCCCCTCCTGTTCAATCGGGTTCTGGGTAGCCAGCACAAAGAAAGGATCAGGCAATTCGTGGCGATTCATGCCAATGGTCACCTGCCTCTCCTGCATTGATTCAAGCAACGCCGCCTGGGTTTTCGGAGGAGTCCGGTTAATCTCGTCAGCCAGTACAATATTGGCAAAAATCGGTCCGTTAAGGAACTTGAAATCACGCGACCCCGTTAACTTATCCTCCTGGATCACCTCTGTCCCGGTGATGTCAGAAGGCATTAGGTCGGGAGTGAACTGTATACGACTGAAGTCGAGGCGCAGACACTTGGCAAGTGTGCTCACCATCAGCGTCTTTGCCAACCCGGGCACACCCTCAAGCAGGCAGTGACCACGTGAAAAGATGGCGATAAGCAACTGGTCGATAACCTCTCTCTGGCCAATAATTACCTTGGACAGTTCCGAGCGGATACCGACGGTGGCAGACTTGCAGCTTTCGAGTGCTTGCAGTTCGTCTTCTGAAAAATTCTCCTCGTTGTTGTTGGGCTCAATAGACATTTATACGCAAAGTTTGTAATAACATGTTCATGATAGCGGAAACGCCGTAGGACGCCACCTCTAAGGCGGTGCATCAATCACATTATTGGACTGCTTCGATCCCGGGAGCGTTCAATCTCGCCAGTTTCTAAAATAGCGTCATCGAGAACAGAAATTGCCTCTCTCAGCCAACTTTAGTCCATTTCCCCCAAGAGATTACTCCCCAGCCGGGGCGGGAACATCCGGCTTGGCAGCCTCCCCGCCCTCAGGATCGGCACCAGAATCGGCTGGCGACTCATCTTTGGCAGCCTCTTCATTGGCTGCAGGGGCAGATTTTTCCTCCTCTACAGCAGGCGCTTCAGGCTCTACAGCAGGCTCTACAGGCTCTACAGGCTCTACAGGCTCTACAGCAGGCTCTACAGGCTCTACAGGCTCTACAGGCTCTACAGGCTCTACAGCAGGCTCTACAGCAGGCTCTACAGCAGGCTCTACAGCAGGCAACCCCGGGACACCTGGCGTGATACCCGGAATACCTGCGCCCGGCAGGCCGGGAATAGTTACCCCGGGGGGGAATCCGGGTGGCAAGCCAGTCGGCGCACCTGCAGCCGCGGGATCAGCAGGCTTCTCCTTCTTCTTGACCAACTCATCACGTTTCTTGAAAAATTTCTCCGCACTCCAGTTATCCAGTTCATAGATAATTCCCGCAAACTCCTTCTCCTTGGCCAGCTTTTCCTTGAGGCGTTCCTGCTCCGCGGCAAACTCATCATCACGCTGTTTCTTGAGCTCACCAGCCGCCTTGTTCTGCTCTTCAAGGCTCTTCTTGTCCTCATCAGTGGCATCTGCGGCTATCTCCTCCTGGATCTTCTCGTCATCCTGTGCAACGCGCTGCTCTGGCAACTCGGCACTGACTTCATAGCTGAGGTAATACCTAGCATCGGAGAGTGTTGCCTCCGCCTCTTCACTGTCGACATTATCACCTGCCCCCTGGCCAAGTTTTAATCCATAGCTGAAACCTTCGAAGGTCGAGACCTTTGCATGCACAGGCTTATTCAAACCTGTCTTTTCAGGATCTGCGGCATCTCCCACCACCACGTCCTTGAAACTGAATGAGGCAAAGGGTGCAGTGATCGATCCCGTATTGGTTGTATTCAGTTCCTCATCCTCCGCCAGTCCCTCCATGGTGACCTCCGCCCCTTCCTCCTTGCGCTCAAACTTGAACTCAGCCCCGTCGGCATGGACAAGGGTGACCGCCTTCGGTTTCTGGATGGCAAACGGGTTACGCTTCAACCATGAACTCGGCTTGGCGTCAATATCGGAAAGGGAATCAGAGACAATAAATACCTGTTTCTTGTTACCGGTAATGCGCACATAGCGCCCGTTACCGCCACCCTGGCGCCCCGACTGGTCTGTTGCTCCCGAGTATCTCTTGCCGAGCACCAATGAAGCGGCGCCTGTGCCGCCCTCCGTCTTCAACTCCACCAGCACGCCGGACTTATCCTCTTTGCCGTCGTTGAGCCCAAAGCGGCCGTATTTGCCCGGTGCCGCACGAATCACCTCCGCCACCTTCAAATCACGGAAATTCTTCAGGATCCTGCTGATCTTTGTGAAATCCGCACTGTATCCGCCCCGGTTGGCAACCATCCACTTGCCATCCTTGCGCTCAAGTTCAACGGAATCCTCACTTCCCGAGATAACAACCCCGGAAACCTCATTAACCGGCAACTCTTCCATTAAGTGGGCTCCCCCCGTCAGACCGTCGCCTTCATCATCCACGGAATCACCACTCTTCATGAGCATGGCAATAATGATGGCAACTGCCAACAAACCAACAAGAACAACTAACTGTTTAGCTTTCATAGTGAAATTGACTATAAACGTTGAATCAACGTGCAAAAATCTTCATTCGCCTCACCACAAGGTGTAAAATCCCAATGACGGCAACCAGGAGGGGAATCCCCGCAATATTATAGTTCTTGATCCTGTTCTCGATCTTGCGGATATCCTTTCGCAATTC
Organism: uncultured Verrucomicrobiaceae bacterium; assembly: GCA_963933075.1. GTDB lineage: Bacteria > Verrucomicrobiota > Verrucomicrobiia > Verrucomicrobiales > DEV007 > CACIUL01. The sequence continues at coordinate 4,832 of CAWVVE010000111.1, forward strand.
ACGTTGCAGTTCCCGTTTGCGCTTCGCGGCCACCACCTCCTGCGCTCTCAGCTCCTTGATCTTGTCCGATGCCTCGGCAGAAAGGACAATCATCTGGTTATTTCCCTGCTTCTGCATCAATTCGGATATTTCCCTGGTAAGCTCACCTGCCTTTTCGTCCACTTTGCTGATCTCCTCAGTGAGTTCCTTGGATGCCTCGTCCCTTAACTCCTTAAACTTGCTAAACGGCCTGCCTCCGCTGCCTCGCGCACGGATAGAGGTCAGGTTCGCCCCGCCAGCCGCCTGTTCAACAGCACCCTCAAGTAAGGGCAGGTTATGGTTACGGTATGCCGCGGCACGTCCAAACATATCGCGGGCGACAGACAGGTCATCAAAGAGCATGTCGGAATCCGCCACCAGGAAAACACTTCCCTCAGCCTGTGATTCCTTTAGCCACTCTTCAGCCGGCTCCTTTTTCTCATCCTCGCCTTCCTCCGCAGCATCCGCAGCATCCGCAGCATCCGCAGCATCCGCAGCATCCGCAGCTTTCGGCTTGCCTTCAGGGAATGCAGTCTTGAAATTTCCCGTCAAGCGGATAGCCAGTGGATACTCCTTCCCGGAAGCCTTGAAATTTGCCACCAGTTGCTCAGGGCCAAACTGGGCGGCCTGTGCGGCGACCAGTTGTGATGAAGTGCTCGATTTCACAAGGGTATCAACATTAATACCCTCCTTGTTGTCCACATAGAAAACTCCTGACATATACATCAACAGGTTACGCATCGAGCCGGTAAGGGCATCCTCACTGTCAATCCCCGCACTTGTAACTGTCATCACGGTAGGATTGGTGCGCCCCTGTCCCTGCTCCCCCTCATAACTCCTGTCTGCAATCACCTGGTTGGACTCATAGTTCACTCCCCATGCAGGCAGGAGCTTATCCAGGTTGGAGGAGGTTGGTATTCCTCCGGGTTGCTGCCCGCCAAATGGCTGACGCTGCTGAGGCTGGGATTGAGCGGCAACTGCGCTGAATGCATCAAGAAATGCAACAATACGACCACCGCGAAGCAAAAATTGATCAAGGGCGAACTGTGTGTTCTCGGTGATCCCTGCAGGATGAACCAGTACCACCACGTCGATGTCACTGGGAATTTCCTCAATATCAAGCCCGAGGTCCACCAGGTTGCTTTCACCATCGGTGAGGTCCGGGTCATAGTCACGCCGCAACGCGGTGTAGAACTGCCATGGAGGGCGCTGCTGCTGGCGGGCCTGGGGATTAAACGGGGCTGCCGGAGGCCCGCCGGTCACCGGCAGCGCACTCATGACGGCAATCCTTGGAGCCTCTTCCCGTGTCACCTCAAGGATGGCCCTTGAGATGTCATATTCCAGCATCTGCTCGTTGCCTGGGGAGACAAAAGGAATTGAGGACTTGCGGTCAAGGCAGCTGATTGTAACTCCGAGGTAAGCCTCCTCGCCCAACCGCCCGGGAATGCCGCGCAGGTTATTGAGCTTAGCACGATCTTCAGCCTCGGTTTCCGGCTGCGGATCAACGCGCTCAATCTCCAGGAACTCATCCTTGGATTTGCGGGCATATTCATCGAGCAGCGCATCCACCCGCTTGGCATAAAGAGTCAGCTCCGGAGGCATGTTGTCTTTATCCTTGGAGACAAAAAATGAAACCTTCACCTC
>CAWVVE010000112.1:0-6407 GCA_963933075.1 uncultured Verrucomicrobiaceae bacterium
GAAGAGGATTGCTGTTTGGGCCTTTTTTACCTGGGTTGGCTTAGGGAAGGCGAGCAGTGGCCGGAGAGCAGCCGTCAGCCGGTGGCCGGCAAGGTGGAGTGGATTTAAAGCGCCGTTTTTTACCCTGGCGGGATATTGATTTTCGCATTGGCAATGGCTCTGGTTGTCTCCCTTGGGCTTCACGGGTTGAAATATCTTTTTTTGGACCGATGTTCTTGGTGGATGTGCCTGAGACGGTCGCCTGTCGGTTCGCCGATGGGAGGAAAGTCCGGACACCACGAGGCAGTATCGCCGTATGAAAGTGCGGGCGGGCGGCGTGTAAGCGTCGGCTGACGGAAAGTGTCGCAGAAAATATACCGCCCGCCTGGGCTTTGCCGGGGCGGGTAAGGGTGAAATGGTGGGGTAAGAGCCTACCGCCCCGAGGGTGACCGAGGGGGCAAGACAAACCCCGTACGGTGCAAGACAGAACAGGGAGAACGGGTTGCCTGCCCGGTTCCGCGAGAGCGGTATGTTCCCGGGTAATAGTCGCAGCCGGCTTCGGTCGGCTCCTCCTGAGCCTTTGGCAAGGGGGGAAGATAAATGACCGTTATCCGCCAATGGCGGAGACAGAATCCGGCTTATGATGGTGCATCCGCTTTCATGACGCCCCGGTCTGCAGTGATGCAGGCCGGGGCGACTTCTTTTACAGGAAGGCAATGATGCTGCCCGGTTGGCTGAAGAGGGTCTGCTACCACTTGCCCTCGCGATAACCTTCCGTTATTGAGAAGGATCATGATTATTGCCCCTAAGACCCGCGGCTTCATTTGTACTACGGCGCATCCGGATGGTTGTGCGGCCCATGTTCAGGAACAGATTGATTACGTCAGGTCCTGTCCACAGCCTGCCCATTTACCGAAGAATGTCCTGGTGGTTGGCGCATCGACCGGCTACGGGCTTGCTTCGCGGATTGTCCCGGCCTTTTCCGGGGGGGCGTCGACACTGGGTGTGTTCTTTGAGAAGCCGCCGACTGAGCGAAAGACGGCCAGTGCGGGGTGGTACAACAGTGCTGCGTTTGAGGCGGCGGCCTCAGCCGGGGGGCTGTATGCAAGGAGCATCAATGGCGACGCTTTTTCCGGGGAGATCAAGCAACGGGCAATCAGTGAGATCAAGGCATCCATGGGCCAGGTTGACTGTGTTGTCTATTCACTGGCCTCGCCCCGCCGCACTGATCCCAAAAGCGGTGAGGTTTACAGGTCCTGCCTGAAGCCAATCGGGCAATCCTACAGGCAGAAGAACATCAATACCGACAAGGCGGAGGTCGATGAGATCATTATCGAGCCTGCCAGTGAGGAGGAAATTGCCGGCACTGTGAAGGTCATGGGGGGCGAGGACTGGGAACTATGGATGGATGCCTTGCTGGACGCGGGATTGCTGGCCGAGGGGGCAACCAGTGTCGCCTATTCCTACATAGGGCCGGAACTTACCTGGCCCATCTACAGGGACGGGACAATCGGCCGGGCCAAGAATCATCTTGAGGAGAGCTGCGCGCGCATCAGGGCCAAGCTTGAGCCAAAAGGCGGCCGAGCCTTTGTCTCGGTCAACAAGGCGGTGGTGACACAGGCCAGTTCCGCTATTCCCGTTGTGCCCTTGTATATCTCGATCCTTTTCAGGAAGATGAAGGAGGAGGGGCTGCATGAGGATTGCATTGAACAGATTCAGCGCATGTTTACCGATCACCTGGGTGATGATGCGCAACTTGATGACGCCGTGCGCATTCGCATTGATGACCTGGAGATGCGCGGGGATATCCAGGCGCATGTCGCCGGTGTATGGGAGCAGATCACGAGCGGAAACCTGCATGAATTGTCCGATTTTGAAGGCTACCGGAAAAATTTTCTCAAGTTGTTTGGTTTCGGGTTGGCCGGTGTTGATTATGAGGCCGAGTGTGATCCGATGCGCAGCGTGGATCTGGTCGACTAGTGCTGGCAATGGAAAATCAGGTTTCCTATAAGCGGCTTTCCGGGTGGCAATGCTGCAAGCGGCAGGGGCCTGTGCGCTTTGGCTGTCCGGCTGTTTTATTTTTTACCCGGTGTCGAGAGCAGGTTCACCTATCCTCCTGCCAAAGCTGATCTGATGGACTGTGCCAAACTAGTTAAATCACTTACTGAACTGCTCGGGGTAGACAAGGTGTCCGCAGAGCAGTCCGTCCTTGAGGAACACAGCATCGACAAATGGCTGGTTGGGCATCCTCCCGATGTAGTGGTGTTTGCCGGGTCCACCGCCGATGTGGTCGCGGTGATGAAGTTTGCATCAGCACAGGGGGTTGCGGTAACAACCCGCGGTGCGGGTGTCGGCTACGTTGGAGGAGCGGTGCCGATGACCGGCGGTATTGTGATTTCTGTTGCGCGCATGAGTGCAATCCGTGAAATCAACACCGCTGACGGGGTGGCAATTGTTGAACCGGGTGTGATTACCGGTGAACTGCAGGATGCGGTGCGCAAGCTCGGCTGGTTTTACCCACCTGACCCGGCCAGCCTTAAGGAGTGCAGTATCGGCGGCAATGTCGCGACCAATGCCGGCGGGCCGCGTTGCCTCAAATACGGTGTCACACGCCACTATATCCTGGGCCTTGAGGTGGTGCTGGCTGATGGCAGTGTGGCAAAGCTGGGAGGGCGTTGCCACAAGGACAAGACTGGATTTGATTTAATCGGGATGTTTGTCGGCTCCGAGGGGCTGCTGGGCATCGTGACGGAAATCACCTGCCGGCTGATTCCGCATCCTCCGGCACGGGCGATGGCATCAGCGAGCTTTACCTCCTTTGCCGGGGCTGCTGCCGCCGTGCAGGCAATCCTGGGTGCCGGGTTCCTGCCGGCGGCACTGGAGATTGCCGACAAGTTCACCCTCGGGGCAGCACGTGATCATGTGGGCTCAGGATTGATCCCTGACGGGGAGTCCCACCTGCTGGTCGAGATTGACGGTCAGGCCGGGTCCGTCAATTCCGAGCTCAGTGCGGTGGTTGCACTGTTGCACGAACTGGGCTGCCTTTCCCTTGAAACTGCCGATGATGAAGCCGGGTGTGAGGCAATTTGGGAAATACGCCGCGCCTTCAGCTACAGCCTGCGGGCAACGGGACTTACCAAGCTCAATGAGGATATCGTCGTGCCACGGGGCAAATTGGTGGAATTGGTGGCCTTCTGTGAGCGCCTGCAGGAGGAATGCGGGATGCCCATTGCCTGTTTCGGGCATGCCGGGGACGGCAATATTCATGTCAATATCATGGTCGATGGCATCGAGGACCCGACGGTTCGTGCCCGCTCCGATGAGGCGCTTGATGCCCTTTTCAAGGCGGTTTTGGCCTTTGGCGGTAGGATCAGTGGTGAGCACGGTATCGGTATTGCCAAGAAGCGCTGGTTCGGGGAGGCACTTGATAGCGGAGCTATTGACCTGCACAGGCGCCTGAAGGCGGCGCTTGATCCCGAGGGCATCCTCAACCCGGGGAAGTTTGTTTGAGCATGTTCCCGGGGTGTGTCAGCATTGGGCATACATGAGACTATTATTTTTGAGTGTCTGGTTGCTTGGCATCATCCCTATAGCAGGGGCACTCGAGATCGATGCGCTGACGTTCAACATCCGTTACGACAACCCGCGTGACGGCAAGGATGCCTGGCCCAGGCGTCAGGAAATGGTTGGCCAGTGGTTGCAGGGGCAGGCACCGGACCTTGTCGGGCTGCAGGAGGCAAAGCGCCACCAGATTGATGATCTCCGGAAAATCGCCACCCAGTATTCCGAGTACGGGGTTGGCCGCGATGACGGTAAAAGCGCCGGCGAGCATTGTAGCATCCTCTACAAGGCGGCGCGCTTTACCCTTGATAAGGCAGATTGCGGCACCTTCTGGCTGAGTGACACGCCGGGGAAAGTCGCCTCCAAGTCATGGGGCAACGGCATCCCGAGGATCTGCACCTGGGCACGGCTGGTGGAAAAGAAGAGCGAGAGGGCTTTCTATGTCTATAACGTCCACTGGGACCACAGGAGCCAGCCCAGCCGAGAGGGTGCCGCGCGGCTCATTGTTGAGCGCATCGCAAAGCGCATCCACCAGAAAGAGCCGGTCATCCTGATGGGGGATTTCAATGCCGATGAGTCCAATCCGGCGATCAAGGCCCTGAAGTCCAAGCCCTTGGGCTTGATTGATTCCTACCGGGTAGCCAAGCCGGATGAGAAGGCGGTGCGCACTTTCCACGGTTTCCGGGGAGGGAAAGCGAGTGGCGGCAAGATCGACCATGTCTTTGTGCTGCCCGGCACCGCCAAGGTGAAGTCGGCAGCCATCGTGCGCTATCATCGCGAGGGCCGTTATCTTTCTGACCATTACCCGGTGCGGGCGATCCTTTCGTTCTGATCCCGGGATCGGGCCGGTTGGGAATTTTCTTCTTTAAGAGGATTTTTCTGCGCTGGAGGAGGGAGGATTGGCATGAAACCTGCTTTTTAAAGGGTATTCCCTCTCATCTCATTCTCTCCATTAAACCAATAACCTACTAAAAATGAATAAGTTACTCGCGCCAATCGGCGTATTCCTGTTGTTGGTGCTTAGCGCACCAGATCTTTTTGCCGCCGAAGAAGCAACCGGCCCGGATTCCGGGCATACCGCCTGGATGATTACCGCCACCGTTCTGGTGCTGTTGATGACCATCCCCGGCCTGGCTCTGTTCTATGGCGGACTGGTGCGTTCCAAGAACGTGCTTTCCGTGTTGATGCAGTGTTTTTTCATCACCGCGGTGATGTCCGTCCTGTGGGTCATCTGCGGCTACAGTTTGGCCGCCGGTGAAGGAAATCTTTTCATAGGTGATTTAAAGAATTTGTTCCTTAAGGACCTGACGCCCGAAAGCGGCGACGACGGGGGTATTCCGGATAGCGTGTTTATCACTTTCCAGATGACCTTCTTCATCATCACCCCGGCGCTGATTGTCGGTGCCTTTGCCGAGCGCATGAAGTTCTCGGCAGTCATGATCTTCACCATCCTGTGGGCGCTCATTTCCTATTGCCCGATCTGGCACATGGCCTGGGGCGGCGGCCTGTTTGGCGGCGGTGATGAAGGCAATTTCCTGATGGCAGCCGGGGAAGGCGCCATTGATTTTGCCGGCGGCACCGTGGTGCACATCAATGCCGGTATTGCCGGCTTGGTGGCCTGTATCATGCTGAAGAAGCGCAAGGGCTATCCCAATACCCTTATCCCGCCGCACAGCGTGCCGTTCACGATGATCGGTGCCTCATTGCTTTGGGTCGGCTGGTTTGGTTTCAATGCCGGCAGTGAGTTAGCGGCTGATGGTGTCGCCGGCTATGCGATGCTGACCACCCAGATTGCCACCGCTGCCGCGGTGATCGCCTGGGTCGTTGTCGAGTGGCTGATCAACGGCAAGCCGACCGCGGTCGGTGCGGCCACCGGCGCGGTTGCCGGACTGGTTGCCATTACTCCGGCCTCGGGCTCAACCGACGTGATGGGAGCATTGATTATCGGACTTGCCTCCGGCGCAATCTGTTACGTCGCTGCGACTTCACTGAAGCGCAAGTTTGGCTATGATGACAGCCTTGACGTATTCGGCGTGCACGGTGTCGGCGGTATCGTTGGCGCCATCCTCACCGGCGTGTTTATCCGTGAGGGTGCGGGTGACGGTGGGATGGCACAGGCCTGGATCCAGACCAAGGCAGTGCTTTTCACCATCGCGTGGAGTGCCATTGCCGCAACGCTTGCCCTTACCGTGGCCAAGGTGACTGTTGGCCTGCGGGTCAGTGACAACGAGGAGGACAACGGCCTCGACCAGGGCTCTCACGGCGAGAGCGCCTACAGTTAAAGCCCAAAGAATTCAGGCTTTTAATTCAATTCAACACGAAAAGCCCGGCGGTTATCCGCCGGGCTTTTTTTTGTAACCGGACAGGAATTTCCCGGCACCCGCCCCGTCTTTGCCTTGAGCAGTTGTTCTACTGCGGGTATCAAAGAGGATTGATGACAGTCAGTGGAAAGTTACAGGAGGCGGCAAAGGCCCTGAGTAAGGATGTGGATCGTCTCCGGTTTTCTTCCCCCGTGGAATATGTCTACAATCCGCTGCAATATGCCTGGGAGGCACACCGGGAATACTTGGAGAGGTTTGCCGATTGCCCCAAGCGCGTGGTTTTTCTCGGCATGAACCCGGGCCCCTGGGGCATGGCGCAGACAGGCGTGCCATTCGGCGAGATTGCCGCAGTGCGCGAGTGGATGGGCATTGAGTGTGCGGTGGATAAACCTGATCCCGAGCACCCGAAACGCCCGGTTGAGGGATTTTCCTGCACCCGGTCTGAGGTCAGCGGCAGGAGGCTGTGGGGATTTTTCGCTGAGAGGCTTGGTGCTCCCGAGCGGTTTTTTGCCGAGCATTTCGTCGGCAATTACTGCCCGCTGGTGT
>CAWVVE010000113.1:0-6403 GCA_963933075.1 uncultured Verrucomicrobiaceae bacterium
CGCCCCCACCTGGCTCACGGCACTCACGGCAATTTCCTCCTCGCCGGCAACAAGGACACCGGTATCACTTACCTGCCCGCCTTTCTCGGCATACATTGGGCAACGGTCGACGATGGCATAATGCATGCCGTCACGATCCAGTAACTCAACCACACGTGCGGCGGACTCATCCTCATCAAATCCGGTAAACTCGGTCTCGACATCCGTCTTGTAATCCAGTGCGACAATCACCTCTCCCTGGGCACCGGCCCGGCTGATCTCCTGGTGTTCGCGCAGGCACTCGGAATATCTTTCCATGTCCACGCTCAGGCCCCGCTCGGCAGCCATCAGTTGTGTCAGGTCAACCGGGAAGCCATAGGTGGCCTCCAGGTCAAAAGCGGTATCCCCGGGGAACACACCACCCTTCGCCTTGGCTAACTGGCTCTCAAAGAGCTTAAGGCCACGATCGAGGGTCTGGCCGAAAAGCGTCTCTTCTCCATCAAGGGTATCCACAATGGCGGCCTGGCGTTCTGCCAGTTCAGGAAAAATCCCGCCAAACTCCGCAACCAGGGTTGGCACAAGCCCGCTTAAGAACGGCTTGCCTTTCCCAACGCCAAGTGTGCGGCCGAATTTTACCGCCCGGCGCAGGACACGGCGCAGCACATAATTGCGACCGCCATTACCGGGCTTGATGCCATCGGCAATGGCAAAGCTCAAGGTTCGCAGGTGATCTGCAATGACGCGGAAGGCGATGTCAACCTGCTCAGCCTCGCTGAGTCCCTCACGCACCTGGGGCAGGCTGCAGCCATAGGTTTTGCCGCTGGCTTGTTCAAGCGCATCAAAGATCGGCCGGAAAACATCCGTCTCGTAATTGGAGATGGGGGTGGAAAAATCCGTGAATCCCCTGGTGCCCTGGATCATCGAGCAGGCCCGCTCGAAACCCATTCCGGTATCCACGTGGCATGAGGGCAGGGAGCGGAAACTGCCGTCCTTCTCCGCGTTATACTGGATAAAGACCAGGTTCCATAACTCAATGCAGCGCGGGTCGTCGGCATTAACCAGGCTGCCCTTGGTATCCCCCCCGGGCGTCAAGTCCACATGCACCTCGGAACAGGGCCCACAGGGTCCGGTGTCCCCCATCATCCAGAAGTTGTCCTTCTTGTTGCCGTCGACAATATGAACCGCCGGGTCAAGGCCGGCAGCCTCAAACACGGCCGCCCAGTGCTCATATGCCTCCTGGTCAAACTCGGCGGGATCACCATCACCGGGGCGGTAGACCGTTGCGTAAAGCCTCTCCGGCGGAAATCCCCAGCGCTCCACCAGCAACTCCCAGGCCCACTCAATGGCCTCCTTCTTGAAGTAATCACCAAAGGACCAGTTGCCGAGCATCTCAAAGAGCGTCTGGTGATAGGTGTCAAAGCCGACATCCTCCAGGTCGTTGTGCTTACCCCCGGCACGGATACACTTCTGGGTATCCGCCGCCCGTGGCGGCTGGTAGGGTGATTTCTGGGTGCCGAGGAAAAACGGCACAAACTGGTTCATCCCCGCGTTGGTAAACAACAGGCCGGGGGACTCCGGCATCAGTGAGGAGGAGGGAACAATCGTATGTTGCTTCTCCTTGAAAAAATCGAGGAACGACTGGCGGATTTCTTTGGAAGTCATCTTAGGGCCCGTGCGACAAGCGCGAGAGGCAAAGGGAACGCAACATGCGCCCCGACGCAAACGCCACCTTACCGGTTCTTCGGGCCCGCTTCAATCACAAGCCCCCGCAAAACCGCACCGGTACTAGGTGCTGGAAGCCCCGTCAAAGGTTCCCCCGGTCATCTCCAGGAAGCGGGCCTCAAGGCTTGCTCCCTCAAAAACACTGCGCGGATAAATCTCAAAGCCGGCCAGCGTCCCGTAAATTGCCTTCATCGCCTCATCCTTGTCGCTACCGGAAACATTGAGCCGCAGGTTGAATTCCTTTTCCGAGGTCAGTTCAATGCCCTCAACAACCGGCAATGCCTGCAATGCCCCCTGCGCCTCCGGGGAAAGGGGCGAGACAAGCTCAATGCGAACCAGGAAGGTGGACCCGGTCAACGACTCCATAGTGCCGGACTCAACAACCCTTCCCTTGTCGATGACACAGACATGGTCACAGATATCCTGCACTTCCTGCAGGTTGTGACTGGAGAAAACAACCGTTTTATCCCTGGTGAATTCCTTGACCAGTTCACGGATCCTGCGGGCATTATCCGGGTCCAGTCCGGCAGTCGGCTCATCAAGAAAAATCACCTTCGCATCGCCAAGGAAGGCCTGGCAGAGGGCCACCCTCTTCATCATGCCGTGGCTCAGGGCCCGTGCCGCCTTACTTGCCACCTCGGGCAGGCCGACAATTTCCAGCGCCTGCTCGGCCGCCCTGCGTGCGGCAACTTTCTCGAGACCATTGAGCCTTGAAAACATGATCAACTGTTCAATCACGGGAATCGAGCCCTGGAAGGCGGCATCCTGCGGCAGCATGGCAAGCTGACCGCGCAACTCACTGGTCCGTGAAACATCCACACCAAGCACCTCGATAGAACCCCCGGTAGGCTTGAGAAAACCCGCAGCAATGGAGAAGAGGGTCGTCTTTCCGGCCCCATTGGGACCAAGCAAACCGTAGAGACTGTTTTGCGGAATCTCAAGGTCAACCCCGTCCAGGGCCACCTGACGGGCAAACTTCTTGGTGAGGTTGGTGACTTTAACGGCCGGTTGCATTCTTTTAGGTTACAGGTCGCGTTTCTGGAAATGGCGCAGGCCAAGCCACAGGAAGACCGCGGTAAAGCCCAACATGGCCAGGATGGCTGTCATGCGCGCCGCCGGGGCACCGTGCAGCAAGCCATATTTCCATCCCCATGGCACGGTTTTAAAGAGCCAGTCGAGGCTCTCGGGATCAACCTTCATCGAGGCGATCAGAGTCAATTTAAAGACATACAGGATGACCAGGGAAAACCCGGAGATAAGAAGACAAATCGCCAGTGACCCGAAGGGGGTATCCAGCATGCAGGAAATCCAAGCACAGAGCGCAATGTAGGGCAAACTCAGGAAGAAGACTGCTGCCAGGCCCTGCAACCCCCACAGCCAGAGATCCAGCCCGGGATAAGCAGCCACCTTGAACTGCACATAGAGGACGATGACAAGCATCGTGCCGATCACCGAGACAATCGTGAACAACAAAACCCCGACGAACCGGCCCAGGAAAATATTGGCACGCTCCGTGCGCAGCAGCAGGTAACGCAATCCCCTGGAGGCAATATCGCCGGAGGTCTGGTTAAAGGCCCCGAAGCAGGTCGTGAAGGGCACTGCGATCAGAAGGATCAGCAGGATCGCACTGAGCAGCGCGGGGTTTTCTTTGAGCAAGTATTCCGACTGGGCGTTGTCCGAGCTGGTAATCCACTCGACCGCTTCGACCACCATATCCGACTCAAGGATGGTCACACTGATCTCTGAGGCGCTCATGCCGTCCAGCCCGTCCATCTCCACCAGTTTCTCAATCGGGGAGATAAACAGGGAGGCTATTGACAGGCCCACCGTCAGGAAGATCAGCAGGAACATGAGCCCGCCGCCCGAGCGCAGGGCAAAGCGCATCGAATACAGGGCAATGAGCCACACATGCTGTGGCGACCACGAGCGATGCACAGTGGTTGTTGACGGCTTCATCCCTATCTTTAAATCACGACTTGATGGCAGGATACTTAACCCGAAATCAATTCACCAGGTCCTCCTTGAAGGTGGTGTTGACCATGATCAGGGTCAGCACCGGGTAAATCAACCCAATGATCTCACCAATCCCGAAAGCTCCGCCACCGACAAGTCCCAATCCCGTGCCTGCAAGTGCCAATATACCGTAAAGGCTGCCCATGGTTCTGCCAAGTACACGCTTCTGCTGAATGTAACCGACCCCGGAAATAATCAATAAAGCACAGCTGGCAATGCTCAACACAATGGTGATCATCAATAATCCCCCGCTAAGTCCCACCTCTGACAGGCCTTCCGCCATTCCCTCACTGAGCGCACCGCCAGTTGCTGCCTCCGCAGCCCCTAACAGAGCAACCAATGCAAGGATCCCGAGCGCACTCAGCCCTCCAAATACAAAATTTAAAACAGCAAGGGCGGTAAGCCCGCCCGGTCTTTTTCCTTCAGCCATAAAATTCTTTCTTTCTTTGTTAGAGTTATAATTTCTTTCCAGTCGTCATGGAATATTGCTTAACTTAACTTAAGCATCCTCTGAAATCACGCTAAATCACGCTTAAATATGCATGATTTGCGATTACAAAATACCCCGAATTTTGTATTTTAACCTGCACCTCCCCTGCCAAGCCCCACAATCCCTTGCCCGTAGAATTGCCAGAAACACAAATCCTCCTGCTGATGGGCGTATGTGGCTGCGGCAAAAGCACCATTGGTGGGATGCTGGCAGAAGCAACCGGCGGCACGTTCATCGATGGTGACCGCTTTCACCCGGAGCAAAACGTGGCAAAGATGAGTGCCGGCACCCCTCTCGATGATGACGCCCGGGAAGGCTGGCTTGTCGCCATACGGGCTGCCGCCGATGGGCATCCCGGGCCGTGGCCGCTATTGATCGGCTGCTCCGCCCTCAAGGGTAAATACCGCGACCTGTTACGCGGCGGTGAGCGTGGTGAATGCATTTACTTTATTCATCTGGCAGGCTCACCCGCCCTGATCAAGGAACGCATGGAAAAAAGGGCCGGGCACTTCATGAAGGCCGGAATGCTCGAATCCCAGTTTGCAGACCTTGAGGCACTTGCAAAGGACGAAGCAGGATTAACGGTGGATATCACTCCCGCAACGGAAGAAATCGTGCAGGAAATCCGGGGTTGGCTTGCTGGCCAACGGATTGATGGCAGGAATATTTGACCTAAGGATTTACCGCCTCAATCGTTGCTGGAAGAGATGAAAAGACAATCAATCAAACCGACTGTCCCCCTCCGGGCAATGGCGCTGTTGGCCGCAGCAATGACCATGGCCTCCGCGGCGGAAGGCGAGAAGCAATTCAAGGCCAGCGCCACGGCCCCGGCCACCAACTACAGGATCAGCATCAGCGGCGTCTACCAGGTCAAAAAGGAAATCTGGGTCATCTCGAGGGTGGAACAGGTTGGAGACTTCGGCGGCCAGGCACTGACCCTGGTAAGCGACACAGTGAAGGTGAAAACCAGTGATCTTCCCGGCGGAGAATTCAAGGTCATCCACAAGATTTCCGGCAGGGCCATCAAGGGTGGTGGTGCCGGAGTCATAAATCCTGAGATCCAGGAACTGGGAAAACGCATCGCAAAAATGAAGCGCTTCGCCGCGCTCGCCCGCTTCACGCCCGATCGATACAGGGAATTTCAGGCCAAGTTATCCGCCCTCGAGAAACAACTCGAGAAATTAACGGCCATAGAAGACGGGAAAAACAACGTGGAGTACCTTTCCGGGGACGGCGAAAAACAACTGGAGAAGGCACTGGAGGAAGCCAGGAAAATTCCCTTCAAGCACACGGGAAAACAAAGCGTTCCAACGCGCCCCGGCAAAAAACGCAAGTCGTTGACTGTGCCGGACAGGCCATGAAGCCGCCATGGGGATTGCCTAGCCTGCCAGACCGCTGCGCACCAGCAATGCCTGCGGGTCCGGGTCACGCCCCATAAAGTCGCGGAACAGCTTCGCCGGGTCCGCGGAATTGCCCTTGCTGAGGATTTTATCACGAAAATCCCGGCCGGTTTCCCTGTTCAGGATTCCCTCCTCCAGAAAGCGGGTGAAAGCATCGGCATCCAGGACTTCCGCCCACTTGTAGGAATAATACGCGGCTGCATAACCGGTCGGGCTGGCGAAAAGATGGCCAAAGCGACGCGCCATGCTCGGCGGCTGCGTACTGGTGGGCAGGACATAACCTTCAAGTAATTGCCTGCTGAGCTCATCCAGGTCACGCGCGGGGTCGGCATTGGCCGCCTCGTTGATGTGCAACTCGAGGTCAAGCTTACCGAGGCTTAACTGGCGCATCATCGCCGTCGCCGAACGGTAATTGCGTGCTGCAATCATCTTCTCATACAGGGCGTCGGGAATTCTCTCACCGCTCTGGTGATGGCGGGCAAAACGATCCAGTGACTCACGTTCCCAGCAGAAGTTCTCCATGATCTGTGAGGGCAGTTCAACGAAGTCCCAGGCGACATTGACCCCGTTGAGCGACTTGATCTCCACATTGCCAAGCAGGTGGTGAAGAAGGTGTCCAAACTCATGGAACACCGTCTCAACCTCATCGTGCTTGAGCAGGGCCGGCTCGTTACCTACCGGTGGCGTCATATTGCCGCACATCAACCCAAGGTGAGGGCTGCGTGTTCCCTCCGGTCGTGGTTCTCCTGTGCGCAGGTAGTTCATCCATGCCCCGCTGCGCTTGGTCTCGCGCGGAAAC
>CAWVVE010000114.1:0-6397 GCA_963933075.1 uncultured Verrucomicrobiaceae bacterium
CGTCCATCCCCTTAAGGTCAACGAACGCACCGAAATCGGTAAGGTTCTTGATCTGTCCCTCAACAGTGTCGCCAACGGTAACCTCCTCGAGAAACTTCTGCCGCTCAATGGAGCGCTCCGCCTCAATAACCTCACGGCGGCTTAGCACCACGTTCTTGCGCTCATCGTTGAGCTTAACGATCTTGAAGTCATAGACCTTGCCAACATACTCGTTGAGGTCCTTGGGGGGGATAATGTCGATCTGCGAACCGGGGAGGAATGCCTCAACCCCGACATTGACCATCAATCCACCCTTGACCACGGCCTTAACCTTACCTTTCACAAGGCCTCCGTCGTGGAAGACCTGGGCAATCTTGTCCCAGTTCTGCTTATACGCTGCCTTTTCCTTGGAGAGGACAATCATGCCCTCATCATTCTCAAGGCGCTCCAGAAGGACTTCTATCTCATCACCTACCGCAAATTCTTCATCTTCGAACTCGGAAACGGGAATAGCGCCTTCCGACTTGTAGCCGATATCCACCAGGACGATCTGTGGCTGGATGTCGAGAATTTGGCCGATAACAATTGAGCCTTCACGGAACTCGCGGAAGGACTTGTCAATTAAGCTGAGTAAATCAACACTCATAGGATTGGGTTTGTAAGGTTGGGTTGTATGGTTAACCGACTACGTCGTCACCCCGGAATTTTAACCCCATCCGGCCACCGGGACGCCTAGCAAGGCCGGAAGGAGGACGCGAAGTTTAAAACAAGACTTCCAATGTGCAAGGCTTATTGCCGACGCAAAAGAATCATGAAAAAATAGCGAAAATTACGGACTTCCCTGCTCAGCAGCGGGCAAAGATGGAATGCCGGTAATTTTTCATAAGTTTCTCATTACCTGTTAATGAAGAAAAACACACCTCACGGGGAACCTCAAGGCATACCTTTTCGCTCAAATGGAGCCAACTGCATGAACTTCCCGGCAAAAAAGCCTGGCAACCCCGCAAGGATTCGAACCTTGAATAACGGTACCAAAAACCGTTGTGTTACCATTACACCACGGGGTTATCGTGAACGGTCGGCATACTAACTCCTTCCAAGCGGAGATCAAGAGCCGGATTTGTCATGTATATGAAGATTGCACGGCTTGATGTCACGCAAAAAATCAATGTCCGGCTTGGCCGCTCAACTTTTGCGGGCAATCAGCGAAGTGCCGGACATCGCGGCAGGGGCCTCGATTTTCATCATGTCGAGCAGTGTCGGCGCAATGTCTGCCAGAATCCCGTCACGCAATGCCACCTGACCGGAATTCTCGGCAACGTAGATCAGGTGCACCAAATTGGTGGTATGGGCCGTGTGCGGAGAGCCGTCATCCTTGATCATCTGCTCACAATTGCCATGATCGGCGGTGATCAATGCCCTGCCGCCAAGCCTCATGACCTCGTCGACAACCCTCTCAAGGCAACTGTCAATGATCGCGACGGCCTTCCTGGCCGCCTCCACAATTCCCGTGTGCCCAACCATGTCGGGATTGGCAAAGTTAAGGATTACCAGGTCATAATCTCCCAGTCGGGAGACAACTTCATCAGTGACCTGTAATGCGTTCATCTCCGGTTGCAGGTCGTAGGTGGCAACTTTCGGGGATGGCACGATTACCCGGTCCTCACCCTCAAAGGGCCGCTCCTCGCCGCCATTAAAAAAGTAAGTGACGTGCGGGTATTTTTCCGTCTCCGCAATCCTCAGCTGCGTCCTGCCGGCACCACTGACAACAGAGCCCAGCACGTCCTCAAGCTTCTCCGGGGCAAACACCACCGGGCAGCGGTATTTCTCATCATACTCGGTGAGCGTATAGTAGGAAACTCCCGGCCTGCCACCGCGTTCGAAGCCGTCAAAATTCTCAAACAGGAAAGCCTCCGAGAGCTGGCGGGCACGATCAGCCCGGAAATTAAACCAAAGCACCACGTCACCATCATTGATCCGGCGGGTTTCGTGCTCAGCAAAGATCATTGCCGGCAAAAACTCGTCGGTCTTGTCGAGCGCATACTTTGCCTTCACCGCCTCAGAGGGCAGCAGATCACATGCCTCACCGATGCCATCCACGATGGCATCCCACCCGAGCTTTGTCCGATCCCAGCGACGGTCGCGATCCATGGCATAATAACGCCCGACCACGGTGATGATCCTTGCTCCGACCTTACCAAGATCATCCTCACAGCGGGAAAGAAATTCATAAGCACCAGTGGGTGAGGTATCGCGACCATCCGTAATCGCATGCACCTTGATATCCCCTACACCTGCGGCATGAGCCTCTGCGGCAAGGGCAACCAGGTGATTCTGGTGGCTGTGGACACCGCCATCGGAAACCAGCCCGACCAAGTGCAGGGTGGATAGGCCGGCCTTGGCAAAGGCCTCCTGCAACACGGGGTTGCCACCCAGTTCCCCGCCTTCAATGGACTGATTGATACGCGAGAGGTCCTGATAGACGACCCGGCCCGCCCCGAGGTTGAGGTGACCGACCTCGGAATTGCCCATCTGCCCGTCCGGCAGGCCGACATCACCGCCACTGGCACTGACATGCGAAACCGGATATTGGTCGTAAAGGTAATCGTGAAACGGCGTGTCGGTGAGCAGCGTCGCATCACCGTTCTTGGCGGCCTTGGAACCACCTCCGGGGTTGATGCCCCAGCCGTCGCGAATGACAAGGATGCAGGGTTTCTTATCCATGGAGTTGAATCTTACCTGAATGAGTCATTTTGGAATTCCTTTCTATAGGTGGCAATACCGGTGAAAGCATCCAGAAAAAATCTGGCAGGTGAAAAAATCCGGGGTGCAGGGGTATCTGCACCGGATGACTACAGTCATGATGTCGGGGAAACCCGGCTAGGCGAACTTGAGAATGGCACGCTCAATGACCCTGACAACGGCAGTTCAAAGTGACCCTGCCGCTAGGACCGGGCAATGAGTGGTTGCCCATGGTGATGGAGAAGTAAAAACAGGCGGAGTGATCCGTCACCTTGCTGCTACCCGGAAAGGGCCTCAATGATTACGCTCTGTTCGGTATTTCCGGTCGCAACGCTAGAAATGCGCCCCTGACGGGTGCTTCAAGACCTGCCCTATAAGGTAAATGATGGGAAGCAACAGGGGCAGAGCGATGAGAAAGGTCGCCGGGACGGCAACAACATAATGATACCATCGCACGGCCCGCGCCCCGCGTCCCCGGGGCAGGCAATAGGCGGGCAGGTAAACCATGAGGCCGTAGATGAAGATCCATTGGGCGACGCCAAAAAACGCACCCACCGGGTGGATGGTCGCCTCGCAGAGGATTCCCGTGCAACCGAATAGCAGGAAAACAGCGAACGGAGAAAAATCATAGCGTGTCAGCAACACCGCCCAGGCAATGAAAAGCGGGACAAACACCACGACGCTGTGAAACAAAACCACATCAAGATAGCTGGTGGAAGCGGTGATGTGTGCCTCTTCGCTCTTTACTCCCAGGAGCGGTGCCAAGTTGGTCATCAAGACAGCGATAGCCTCTTCCACCAGGGCCAGGATGATGGCAAAAAGCGTAAATTTCACCCGCCAGTCAAAAGGTAAGCCCTGGATGAATTTCCGCGCACTGTCACGAAAGTGATGCATCGCCACCCCGCCAAGCACGATCCACAAAGTAATGAGCCCGCACACCATCTTCACCGTTGCCACCTCGGGGGCACCTTTCTGGGAGACCATAAGGCAAAGCAAGCCGGTGGACAGGATAAGCCCGGTGATCAGCAATTTAATGATCAGGGGAGCAACGCCCGAACCGGTGGGCTGTTGTCTTGCTGATTTTTCTACACTCACAGGATTCTCCGGCTTTAAAAAACGTCGCTTAATCAACTCTGCCGACAGGCTAATCCCTCCAGCCAGAAACCTCTTCCCCGGAAAAACGCTCCTCAAGCCACGGGTCGGCAGTGTTGGAATAGCCCCGCTTCTCCCAATAACCAGACACATCCTCGGCCAGGAAGTCGATCCTGTTGATGAACTTGGCACTCTTCCACGCATAGAGCTGCGGAATAACCACCCGCACGGGTCCACCGTGCTTAACGCTCAGGGGCTCGCCGTCAAGGGAAGTGGCCAGAAGGGCATCCTCAGCAAAGAGTGCCGCAACCGGCAGGTTGGTGGTGTATTCGTCATGGGAGGTAAACAGCACAAACCTGGCTTCATCGGTCGGCTTGAGCAGGTCAAGGATCTCAGCCATCGGCACCCCGCTCCAGCAACAGTCGTATTTTGACCAGGTGGTCACGCAGTGAAAGTCACTGGTCATCTCCGCCTGCGGCAGAGCCATCAGTGTGTCCCAGTCCATCACCAGGGGTGCCTCCACCAACCCGACGATCTCCAGCCGCCAATCCGAGGTGGCAATCTGCGGGTGAATGCCCAGGTCAAGAACCGGTAATTCTTTCACCGTGTGCTGCCCGGGAGGCAGGCGTCCCTCAACCCGCTCGGTGCGCACCGGTGCCGAGCGCATCTTCGCCGCCCACGCCTCCTTGCGCTCCAGGTAGGTTCTCGCCATCTACTGCAATTCCCCCTCCGTGATTAACTTGCAATGATACCGGCGGCAGGCTGCACGCTGACACAACAGGGGCAATCGGAAACCCAGTGCCCCGGCTCAATCTCCTTCAGGCTGATATCCATGCCGATACTCTCCTCATAGCCCGGTGCACTCACCCGGTGCCCAAAGGCACAGCCCGGCGGCGGGTTGATGGGCGAGGGAACCTCACCCTCCAGCGGTTCATGGTCACGCCTCTGCGAGGGATCGCTAACAGGTATCGCCTCAATCAGCGCCTTGGTGTAGGCATGGCGCGGGTTGCGGTAAAGCTCATCCGCCCCGGTCATCTCGACAATTTTGCCAAGATACATGACCGCGATACGGTCACTGACGTGCTTCACCACCGCCAGGTCATGGGCAATAAAAAGATAGGAAAGCCCAAGATCACGCTGCAGTTCCATCAAAAGGTTAAGCACCTGGCTCTGCACTGAGACATCCAACGCGGAAACCGGCTCATCAAGGACCAGCAGGTCAGGGTTCACCGCAAGCGCGCGCGCAATACCAATCCGCTGGCGCTGCCCCCCGGAAAACTCGAAGGAAAACTTCTGTGCGGCACTCCGCGGCAAGCCCACCCTGTCGAGCAACTCGGCCACCCGCTCCCGGCGCTGCTCACGGTTGCCCATGCGCTGGATGACCATCGGCTCAGCAACCAGCTCACCCACAGACATGCGCGCATCGAGTGATTCGGCCGGATCCTGGAACACCATCTGGAAATCCTGCCGCAGGGGTCGAAGTTGCCTCTGCCACATGTGGGTAATGTCACTTCCCTTGAAGCGGACAGATCCGCCGGTCGGCTTGAGTAGACGCACAATGGCCTTGCCCAGCGTCGACTTGCCGCATCCCGACTCACCCACGAGTCCAAGGGTTTCCCCCTTACCGATGGACAGGCTGACACCGTCCACTGCGCGCACCGCCCCAACCTGGCGTGAGAACACCCCGCCACGCACCGGGAAATGCATCTTTAAATCTTCAACCTCCAGCAAGGTCGACTCGTTTACGTGCGACGCGTTTCCCGTAATGTTGTCTTCTTCACTCATCACTTACTTGACACATTCCGGGCAGCGCTCGAGGAAATGTCCCGGAGAGACCTCCTCATAGGCGGGGCGGGTCCTGGTGAGCGTACCGCCACGCTCCATCCTCTGGCAGAAGCGGCAACCATCGACAAAATCCTGAATGGCGGCCACTTGGCCGGGAATGGTTCGCAACTCACTCTTGCGTTCACTCTCAAGGCGCGGGATCGAGGCCAACAGGCCCCTGGTGTAGGCATGCCGGGGATTTGCGAAAAGTTCCTCAACCGGGGCCCGCTCAACAATACGCCCGGCATACATCACCACCACCTCATCACACTGCTCGGCAATCACCCCGAGGTCATGGGTGATAAGCATGACCGCCATGCCGAGGTCATCCTGCATCCTTGAGATCAGGTTAAGGATCTGTGCCTGCACGGTGACATCAAGTGCGGTGGTCGGCTCATCAGCAATTAACAGGTCCGGCTCACAGCACAGTGCAATGGCAATCATCACGCGCTGGCGCATACCCCCGGAAAGCTGGTGCGGATACTCAATGACCCTGCGCTCCGGTGCCGGGATGCCGACAAGGTCCAGCAGCTCAACCGCCTTCCGGAGCGCCTTCCGGGATTCCATCTCCTGATGCAGCCTGAGCGCCTCGGTAATCTGCCTGCCGATGCGGTGCACCGGGTTCAGTGCGGCCATCGGTTCCTGGAAAATCACGCCAATCTCATTGCCGCGAAGCTTCTGCATCCTCTCCTGGCCCGCGCCGACCAATTCACCGCCGTTGAAGCGGATACTACCCCCAAGCACTTCTCCTGAGGGCTTG
>CAWVVE010000115.1:0-6395 GCA_963933075.1 uncultured Verrucomicrobiaceae bacterium
TTGTCCTCCTTGTCCTCCTTGTCCTCCTTGTCCTCCTTGTCCTCCTTGTCCTCCTTGTCCTCCTCCCTGACCGTGAGCAATATATCCCTCTCCAGTAACCCATTGAGCACCGTGGTCATGTCGGTGGAGGCACTCACCTTATTTCCATCAATCGCAAGGATAACCTCACCGGGGCGAATCCCGCTCTCTTCGCGTCCAGCAGGACTCCCGGACAGGACTCTGGAGACCTTCAAGCCCTCCCCATCATAAGATCCCTCAAAGATAAGCCCTAGATGCGCAGTCTGCTCACGCCATCCGGGAGGCTGATACAGTGATGAGGCAGCCCTGCGAAATCCCAGGTGTGAAGCATTTAACTCACCGAGCATCAAGGAAACCGCACGACTGAAAGCATAATTGTCAGCGGACCTTGCCGCCATGTCCTCGTATTTCTTTTTCACGGCTCCCCAGTCACGATTATTAAGGGCTGCGTCATAGAAACTATCACGCATTGCACGCCATGCCTGGCGGAAGGCAACCCGCTGGTGTGCGGACTGTTTACGCTGCATATAGGCTTTGAAGGGATAGCTCTCAGACCTGCCCTTGGCGAAGGACCCCGGCACACCGTTGAGGGAATAGAGCAGGCGGCTGTCACGCGAGATCCATCGTGGTGCCACCACTTTTTTGGACAACAACGCCACCGGCCTGGAGACCTTGTCAGGAAACTCCACGGCAAAGATTCCATCAACACCCTTGATTGTTGCGGCAAAGGCCAATTTCTTGGAATCCGGCGACCAGAACAGCGCATGCTCAGTGGAGTCAGGGATCGATATCCGACGTATTCGATCCTCGATCCCCTCAAAGTCAATAACCACGCCTCCTGCCGCCTTCTTTTTTGCAGGAACAGGCGGTTTTTTCTCCACGGCAGAAACAGCAGCAGGTTTCGGTTTGGCATTTCCCGTCCCCTGCCCGGCAGGTTTTCCGAAAAGCAACCGCAGGGCCTTCATCAGGTTGTTCTCCTCACCGGGCTTTTTCGAAGCAGGTTGCCCGGCCTTTGGCTCAGGCTTGGCCTCTTCCTTCGGTGCCGGCTTTGGCTTGGGTTTTGGTTTCGGCTTTGGACGCAACTTGCCAATCGTGTCGACCGCCTTGTCGAGTGTCCTTTTCCGGGACAGGACCTGGTCATCGCTTTTCTTCAGCCAGACGTAATAGATGTCCGTCTCTTTATCATAACGCCTGCCGGTAAAGGCCAGCAACTTCCCGTCGGGCGACCACCGCACTCCCCCGTCAGAATCAGGATGGCGTGAAAGATTGTAAGCCTCCCGCGACTTATCAACGGGCACAATCCAGACGTCACGATTGAAATCATTATCATACACTGAATAGGCAATCCACTTGCTGTCCGGCGACCAGTCATAACGGGGCCCCATCCATGCCTCAACCAGCCTGCTCCCGTTCTTTCCATCAGCATCCGTGATCCATAAGTCCCCGTTGTCCTTGATCATGGAGATCCATTTGCCATCCGGGCTGTAGATAATGTCCTCAATCACTCTCTTCCTTGGGGTAAGGGCCTCATTCTCAAAGGAATCATTCTGCCACCAATACCGCTCGGCATTATCCCTGCTCGCCCTCCACATCTGTGCTGTATGCCCATCATCGCGAATATATATCAACGCTGATCCGTCAGGAGAAAATACCGGTTCACGCTCCTCTGCCGCGGTATCAGTGACCCGTTTCGGCTCACGCAGGATCGTATCCATTACCCAAAGGTCTCCGCCGGCCACGAATGCTATTTCCAGCCCGTCCTTTGAATAACTGACCTGGTCTGCACGCCGCAGCTCCATGTTGCGCACAAGCGGGTTGCCCAGTCGTTCTCCACGATTCCAGAGGACAATCTTCTCCGGCTTGGCATCCTGCCCATCGAGGTCAAGGCGATAAAAATCCGCAAGATGCCGGAACACGGCAACTGACCCGCCCCTGGCAACCGCAGGCAACAATACGGAGTCATTCTCAAAGAAGGTCAACTGGCGATCATCACCTCCATCAAGCTTCCTGTTATAAAGGTTGAAATTACCGTCCTTGCTCGAAACAAAAAATATTTCATTACTCTCACTGCCCCACCGGGCAGAACGGTTACAGCTCTCATTCACTACGACCTTGGAAAACTCCCTGTCCCTCCACATCCAGACCTGGGCGGCTTGACTGCCGCTGTAGCCTTTGCGGTAAAGCCCCGCTCCTCCCCTCTGTAAAAGCAACTTCCCGCCATCAGGAGAAATCCTGCCCTCATCCCCGGTAGCATCAAAGAGCAGCTGCTCGGCTTTACGCCCCTTGCATGCAATCTTGAAGAAACGCTCACTCTTCGGGCCGCGATGATCCCGCCTTGCCCGGATGAGCAAATGCTTACCGTCAGGATACCAGTCCATCAGGGAATGCCCCTCACTGTGATGGGTAATTTGTCGTGCCACACCTCCAGTGGAAGGCATAATGTATATCTGCCAACTTCCCGTTCGCTGGCTGGTGAAGGCAATTTCCCTGCCATTGGGTGAAAACACCGGGGTGCTTTCCTCTGCCAGGTGGGTCGTCAGCCGTTGCGCCCGTCCACCCTCAATGGAGGCACCCCAGATATCACCTGCCCAGACAAAGGCGATGCGCTTGCCACCCGGTGACACTGTCGGCAACGTTGCCAACACAATTCTCTCAGTTCCTTTTGGCACCCGCTTCTGATCCGCAAGCACGTCTCTACTGAGCAGAAAAATTATAAATGCTAATAAAAACAGTACCTTCTGGTTCTGATGATTTAGCCTAAAAATTTTAATTTTTATTAAAAACACTGGAACTTATTAACAAACTTATGGGCAATCCGAAAGTAAAAAGCCGGAGAACCTCAATTTTTGCCCTATTCGGCAATAGCCTCGACAAACAGCCGATAGGTATGCGCCCCCGAGGAAATCAAGCAATGATCTCCAGTGACCTGACCGGTTCCACCACTCAGATAGCTTAAGATTCGCTTCCAGTCCTCCTCTGTCTCAACCACCACCTTGCGTCCGGGCATCCTGGCAGCCGCAACGACAGGAGAAAGAATAACCGCATCCTTGCCGGGATCACGCACCGCGACAAGAACCTTGCCTTCCAGCACGGTTAACCGGCGAGCTTGCCGGGGATCAATGAATTCCACTGTGACAATTCCCCTGACTGACCTCGTAATCGGCAATGTCCTTGCCGCTGCCAGCAAGCCCAAGACTGCCTCCCTGAACACTTGCGGATATTGATGAAAGGCAGCGGAGCGCGAAGTGTGCACACTGCTCCCATTATTGGCGGCAACACCAAGCCGCAAGCTACCCGGGTCAACCTTCGAGAGCAGGCCCGATCCGCCAACCCCAAAAAGCATGGACTTGCGACAGGCCAAATCCATCATGTTCTCACCAATTGCCCGGGGGATCGTGTTTCCGCTGCGAACTATCCAGGAAGAGGTCTCAGCCTTGGTGGATCCTCCCCTCTCCATCAGGTAACAGTCGCCGTCCCTGCTAAGGTCAATAACGCTCACCCCGCCGTCCTTGGCATGCTCAATAACAATCCATGCCCGGTCGGCTTCAACTCTGGCTTGACGGCTCTTTTCAATAAGTTGCTCCACACTCGGCACGACAGGCTTGCTTTCTTTCACCCCAAGAGGCACCTTGATCACAGCTTGAACCGGTGACTTTCCCGCAGGAACCGGAACCGGCGGGACTGGAGGTTCTTGACCACACAGCAAACCCGTTGCAAAGAAGCACACGAGAGGAATGAATAAAGACATGCGCATGAGTGTAGCTAAGATAACCCAATTCCTTGCCCCTCCAAGCCAGCAATGCCACTAACAATCAATGGAGAACCCGTCGATGAAGGTCTGATCGACGCGGAATTCAGCCAGATCAAGGCCCATTACGAGCGACAGGCAAACATCTCATGCTGTGAACGTGATGATGAGTTCCTCGGATACGCCAAGGATAATATTATTTCCCGCATACTGCTATCCCAAAAATCCCAGGAAGTCATTGAGCCACCAGGGGACGGGGAAGTAACAGCGCGACTGGATAAGCTTAAGGAGGAATACGGCAGCGAAGAGGAATTCTACTTCAACATTGGCATTTCCCCGGGAGAGGAAGACCAAATTCGAGGGGACATTGCCAACAGTATTCAGATCGATTCGCTTGTTGCCAGAATCGTCGGGGAATTGCCCTCCCCCAGCGCGAAGAAACTTCGCCAGCACTATGATGAGAATATCAATGACTTTATGACTCCCGAGGAAGTCAGGGCCCTGCACATCTTTAAATCCCTGAATAAATCCGAAAAACGCGAAACCCTCTTCGCTGAACTGCGCGAAGTCCGCGCCTCCGCCCGGAACGGTGAGGATTTCATGGAACTCGTCCGCGAGCACAGTGAGAAACCCGAGGAGGAGGCTGACCTGGGGTGGTACAAACGCGGTGAATTAATGGACGAGTTCGAACTCATCACCTTTTCCATGGAGGTCAACGAAATCAGCCCGGTGTTCGCGACCCAATGGGGGATGCACCTTGCCAAACTCACCGACAGGCGCACACCCGAGCCAATCCCTTTTGAATCCGTTAAGGATGAAATCGCCGAGCGCATCAATGCGGAAGGCAAAGATGCCAAGCTCAACGAGTATGTTGCCAAGCTCAAGGAGGATGCCGAGATCAAGGATATCCCCGAAGCGGAAGATTCGGAGTGAACCCCATGGCATCAATGCCCGGCGGAAAAATCTACTGCCTGACCCGCTCTACCCTTGCTCCCACTCGACGCAACTTGTCATCAATATTCTCATATCCCCTGTCAATATGGTAGAGACGATTCACTTCCGTCGTCCCCTCAGCTCCTAGCCCGGCAACCACGAGAGCCGCGGAGGCCCTCAGGTCACTCGCCATCACCGGAGCGGCACTGAGCCGTTCAACTCCCTTGATGATCGCCGTCGAATCCTCCATGCGAATATTCGCGCCCATTCGGTTCAGTTCCGGCACATGCATGAAGCGCTGGGGAAAAATAGTCTCCGTCACGACACTGATTCCCGGAGTGGTCGCGCACAAGGCACATATCTGTGCCTGCATGTCCGTGGCAAATCCCGGGTAGGGCCCCGTCACGAGGTCATTTCCACGCAGGTCATTACCCGATGATATATGCAGCCGGTTGCCGGGAAGCTCATTGACCGGATGACCGGCCTGCCGAAGAAAATTAATCAACTCGCCCATATGGGCGATGCAGACATTCTCTAGTGTCACGTCATCACCGGCAAGGGCGCCGGCAACAAGGAACGTCCCCGCCTCAATACGATCGGGAATCACAACATGCTCCGCTCCTCCCAGTTCCTCAACTCCTTCAACCACGATAGTCCTGGTTCCCGCCCCTTCAACTTTCGCACCCATTGCATTGAGAAAATCGGCCAGGTCGGAAACCTCAGGCTCTAGGGCAGCCCCCTCGATAACGGTTTGCCCCTTGGCGAGCACTGCCGCCATCATGATATTTCCAGTGCCCAGCACTGTGGATCCATGCTTCCCCCGCATGTTCACCTCCGCCCCTCTCAAGCCCTCAGCGGCATGTACACTCACGTCCCCACCCTTGACCTCCACTTTTGCACCTAAAGCCTCAAGCCCCCGCAGGTGCAGGTCGATCGGACGATCCCCAATCACGCAGCCCCCAGGCAGCGATACAACAGCCTGCTTCAAACGCCCCACCAACGGACCGAGGACACAAACCGAGGCGCGCATCTTGCGAACAAGATCATAGGGGGCCTGGTAAGAAACCTTCTCCGCGCTGGTAATGACGTTACCGCTGGCTCTTTCAACATCAGCCCCCAGCGTCGCCAGTATCCTGACCATGTAATTGGTATCACTTAAATCAGGCACTCTCCGAATCACGCACCTCTCCCTGGTCAGCAGGGTTGCCGCCATGATCGGCAATGAACTGTTCTTGGAACCACTGACAGTGACAGTTCCCTTGAGTCGTGATCCGCCGTGAACGAGGAGTTTTTCCATGAAGTAACAAATTTGTAGCCTGCAGTTATGCTTTCGCCAGTATAAAACGCTCAATGCCCGCCATGTCTTTCACTAAATCACATTCCTTAAATCCCGACACCGACAGCATGCGGGAGAGTGCCTCCCCCTGCCCGTCTCCAACCTCAAGGGCCAAAATTCCCCCCGGCGTAATCTTTCCGGGCAATTGATGAATCAAACGCTCGATTATTTCGATACCGGTTTCGCCTCCATCCAGAGCCAATCGCGGATCATGGCTCAATTCAGGCGCCAATCCCGGAATTTCTCCTGTGCTTACATAGGGAAGATTAGCAATAACAAGGTCGAAAGGTCCCGGGATCCCGGCAAGCAAATCACCTTCAACAAAAATCAACTTGCCGCAATCCAGGGAATGCCGTTGCG
>CAWVVE010000116.1:0-6367 GCA_963933075.1 uncultured Verrucomicrobiaceae bacterium
AATCCCCATACCTTCAGCGACCGTATTGGCGCAGGCGATCGCCGGCCGGGGCATCCAGTTGATCTTTACGTGCCCGTCGGCGTCAAGTTCAGCCTCCTCACCCGGGACAGGTCGCGGAGGCATGCCCATCTCCACAAGACACATGCGACAGTTTCCCGGAGAGGTGAGCTTGGGATGATAACAATAATGCGGAACCTCAGCGGCAGCCTGCTTGCAGGCTTCAATCATCCGTGTCCCCCTGGGCACACGAATCCAATGTCCGTCGACTTGAACATTCACCAGGTTGTCACCACTTTCCTTGGAGGCTGCCATCAATTTTTATCTATTAGACCCTCTGCCGCGACCTTTGCCTCGGGATTGAGGAATTTACCGACATTCCTTCGCTTTGTGTGTTTCTTGAACTCCTCGGGAAACTTGGCGACAAAGCTTTGCGTAGGCCATGAACAAGCCTCTCCGAAGGCACAAATGGTACGTCCGGCAATATTGTCCCCCACGGAAGCAAGTGTCTCGACATCTGAAGGAACGCCCCCGCCGGCGAGCATTCGATCGGTGATCTTCTTCATCCACAGTGAGCCTTCCCGGCAAGGCGTGCACTGCCCGCAGGATTCATGAGCATAGAAAGTGTTAATATTGTTCAACACCCACGCCATGTCCCGGCTGTCATCCATGACAATAACCCCGCCTGAGCCGGCCATTGAGCCGCAGGCTGCCAATGAATCAAAATCCATGGGAATATCACTCAACCCGATAGTCTTTTCACCATCGCCATCCCTGATTGTATAGGTTTCACCGGCACGCAAAACCTTTGCCGAGGAACCGCCCGGTATCACCGCCTTGAGCTTTCGACCCTTCTTCATTCCTCCACAAAGATCATTGATCAGCTCACCCATTGTCAGTTTCCCAACCTCAATCTCAAAGTAGCCGGGATGCTGCACATCGCCGCTGACACAGAGAATCCGTGTGCCCGTGTTTCGCGTCGTGCCCAACCGGGAATATTTCTTCCCGCCCATCGAGATAACATGCTTTACATGACAAAGTGACTCCACATTATTAACGATCGTCGGGCACATGTATAAGCCGAGGGCCGCAGGGAAATAAGGAGGCTTAATGCGCGGATATGGACGCTTGCCTTCAAGCGACTCGATCAAGCCGGTCTCCTCACCACATATGTAGGCGCCTGCCCCGCGGTGAACATAAATCTCACACTCAAACCCGGTTCCCGCAATTTTCGTTCCCAGCAATCCTGCCTGCCGGGCCTCTTCAATGGCACGCTCAAGAATCACTGCACCTTCGGGGAACTCTTCCCTGATGTAGATATAGGCAATCTTGGCACCTACTGCATAGCTGGAAATCAGAATGCCCTCAATGAGTTGGTGGGGATCCTGATGAATAATGTATCGATCCTTGAACGTGCCCGGCTCGGACTCATCCGCATTGCATATCAGGTAAACCGGCTTGCTGTTATTAGGTGGGATAAACCCCCACTTAACACCGGTCGGGAAACCTGCCCCGCCCCTGCCGCGAAGGCCTGAGGCCTTCACCTCATCAGTCACGGCCGCAGGTTCCATCTTAAGGGCTTTCTTCAGTGACTTGTAACCCCCATCCTCGAGATATTTCTCAATCGATGGCTTCCAGCCGACACGATCGACATTGCGGAAAATCATCCGAGCCTCACGCGGGTGAGGCTTCTTTCCTTCAAGGTATCTCGGGTTAGCCATCACTTGTATTGTCGCAAAAGAGCCTTCGCGTTCCCGGGTTTAACCTCCTCATGAAAATCATCACCGATCAGACACACCGGACCTGTTCCACAGCTAGCTAAACACTCGGCGAACTCGATACTGAATTTCCCGTCACTTGAAACGGCAACCGGGTCATGATGAGAAACATTCGACCGGTCGATACCGGCAATTTCACAGATTTTCTCCATTGTCTGGTGGCAACCAGCCATGGCACAGGACAATGTTCGACAAACCCTGATGTGGTATTTCCCCGGGGCTGCCTGCCGAAAGCCCGGATAAAACGTCACGAGCTCAAGGATCTTGATCGGCTCCACCCCAAGTTTATCCGCTACCCAGGAAATCGCATCATCATTAATGAAACCGAATTCCTGTTGCACGAGATGCAACAGGGGTAATGCCGCGCTTCTCTGCTCCTCTGGCGGGTAATGACAAATGGCCTCATCCGCCTTCTTCTCGAGTTCCTTAGGGACTTCCATCAGGTTTTATCGATCACACTCCCCCATCACAAAATCCATACTTCCAAGGATGACAACCACGTCACTCACCATGTGCCCGGGGAGCATCTTCGGCAGGATGCTCAGGTTGGCAAAAGAAGGACTGCGAATCTTCAGGCGATGTGGCACCCCTCCCCCCTTCGAGTTGATATAAAAACCGAGTTCTCCCTTCGGGTTCTCGGCCGCAAAATAAACTTCACCCTCCGGCGCATCAATTCCCTGGGTGGCGACAATAAAATGATGGATCAACTCCTCCATGCTCATCAATACCCGCTCCTTATCCGGCAAAGAACCCTTTGGATCCACAACGTTAATGGGACCATCCGGCATCTGCCTGCATACCTGTCGCAATATCTTAACACTCTGACGCATTTCCTCCATGCGCACGAGGTAACGGTCATAACTGTCTCCAACCTCGCCGACAGGGATATCAAAATCAAAATCCTCGTAGCCAAGGTAAGGATGATTCTTGCGCATGTCGAATTCCACACCTGAGGCACGCAGGTTGGGACCGGTAAGACCGTAGCCAATGGCATCCTCACGTGAAATCACACCCACATCCCGTGTCCTATCGAGGAAAATCCTGTTGCGTGACAACAACTCATCCACTTCATCAATTACCTCACTCACCTCGTTGCAAAACTTCTCCACTCCACTGATAATCTCCGGAGTAATGTCGCGCGTTTGCCCGCCCACCCTGGTATAGCTGGTAGTAAATCTCGCCCCGGAAATCTGTTCACAAAGGTTATAAACAGTCTCGCGCTGGGTGAACGTATAAAGGAAAACTGTCATTGCCCCGACATCCATCGCATAACACCCAATTCCCAATAAATGGGCTGAAACACGGGCCAGCTCACAGCAAAGGACCCGAACTGCCTTGCCGCGCGGCGGCAATTCCCATCCCATTAACTTCTCAACCGCACATGCATATGCCACGTTATTGGCAAGCGGCGCCAGATAATCCAACCGATCGGTATAAGGAACAAACTGGTTGTAGTGCATGTTCTCTGCAATCTTCTCATCACCGCGATGCAGATACCCAATATCCGGGTCAGCCTTTGTAATGACCTCCCCGTCAAGTTCCAGCACCAGGCGTAAAACCCCATGGGTCGCCGGGTGCGAGGGTCCCATGTTTAAGGTTAACTTCTCACCAACCAGGTCATCGGTTGTCTGTTGATACGCCTCAATTGCCTGCGCAGCCTTTCCGGCCGTATCTGGTGTCTCAAACTGTTGCAGTTTTTCTGCCATTTAGAGCGCGGAAGCTGGGCCTTTCAGGCGGCCACATATGCTAACTATTGCCTATCATTAGTATTGAATGCTTAAATCATCCCGCAAGTGCTATTTGTGAAATTTTTCACAAGCTCATAAATTGCTGGCAGACAAACACTTACAGATTATTTATTTGCCTAAAAAATGACGCCGCTCAAGGATTTATTACAGCGCATAATAAACGCTATGCCGTGAGCATGATTATCCACTCATTGCAATTACGGTAAGCTCACTCGAAGACGCACAAACACAGGCCCATCAAGCACAGGATCGACAAGCCGGAAAATGACTCTCTCCGTATTACCATTATTGCCTGCAACCCTGCCGTGTAACACTGCCTGAGCCGGTGCCCAGTGAACTAAATCACCGGATTGCTCTAAACTGTATCTTAAGCGCCCTGTCTCCAGCAGCCGGGGAAACTCGATCGCAGGATACTCCTGCCCCGGAAGTGAAACCATAACCGGATGCAGGTCAGCCTGTGCATTGAACACCAACGGTGAACCTCCAAGCGCATACTCAAGAAGATTGGAGAAACCATCCTCCTCCGGGTCTTCACTTGGTGCGGATGCAACGCCGGTAAGGCCAAAAGACTCCGCCCATGAGATATATGGGTCCATCAATACAGGGGCAATCCCGAAGCCTGAAAGATCATCCCCGTGGCTAACCTTGAAGAACCGCTCGCTGGGATCCTCAAAGCCGATGCTGCCCGTCGCCACGTCATCACGCAGGGCAATGTTCTGATTAGCCGACGAGACTCCTGCCCCGCTCCATTGTGAACCGGGATCCTCCCCGGGCACTCCAAAGGTATCCGCAAGGGTCGACCCGAGTTTAACCACAAGGGCATCATCACCATTAAAAAAAAGAATCTTTTTAATGCACAGTATCCTGCCCTCGGAATCATAAAACACATATCCGTCTGCGAGATCATCAAGATCCTCCACAACTTGCCCAAGGAAACCTTCATTGGCCAGATAGGCGGCGGTTTTCTCGCCACCGATCACGAATACCTCACCGGGATCCAGGATACCCGAGGATATCACCAGGATTTTCCGGGTCTCATTACCACCATTAGGCACCCAAAAGATCTCCAGTGGCGTTTTCCAGAAATTGATTACTTCCCCGCTGTTATTCACAAGTTCTATGGCTTTGGGAGAACCTCCACTCGGCGGCTCAACATACTGACTAATCAACACCTGACCGGATGCCTGCCGCCCGGTGAGGCTGACAAACCCGTGCCCCGGGGCATAGCCGGAAACTTCACCTGTAATCCGCAGGCTGCGGTCAGGTGCTATCAGGCCAGGATCGATGATGGCTATCGGGAAATTCACCGGCCCGCCACCAGCCGGCACAGTCAACTGCCGTGGAAGATCCAGCCGGGAACGATCAGTTATTAAAGTAACCTGAATATCCTGCAGCGGAACTGGCAATATTTCGACCGAACCCATCAGTGCTCCCATGCTGCTCTCATCCATCTCGGTCGGTTCAACAGCCACAAAAATCTGCGGAGCTTGTTCCAGCACAAAGTCACCAAACACAAGGTGGTGATCACTTGCAATAAAGCTGTCAGCGCCGCCGGGTAGCCCTCCGACTTTCGGCAATCCGTCATGGGAATAATCCAGTAAACTGTTATAAACCTCAGTCTGCACCAAGGCGTTGGTTGCTGTGAAATCACTGACGAGGATATAGTCAATCCGGGCATCCCCCAGCACATTGTATGTGCGCCGGGCACCATCAAGTTGCCTCGAGTCAACAATCCTTACCGCCACCGGCTCAAAAGCCGGCGCCGGAAAATCCCGATATGCGAGTATCCGCCCGTTCGGAGGTGCAAGGTCATCACCAAGCAGATAGGAAGCCGGTAAAGTTGAGCCGTCACCAAACACATGGATTGCACTGTCAATTCCGGTAAAATAGGAAACCGGAAGCGGGTCCTCAAAGTCCTCGTTGAGATCACCCAGAATAAACACATTCCCGCTCGCTCCTGACAATCCGTTCCCCTCCAGAAATTCACGTATACGGAACGCCTCAACCGATCGCCTGAAATTGTCAGCATCGGTATTGCCCGCCTTAAGATGCAAGCCAACGAAAACCGGGTCCATTTCCACATCAGGCACATCAACCTCGACAAACAGGGGAAATCTCGTCATTTCCCTCCTCCCGGGGTTCGCCCTGCCAATCTGGGTCGTCGAGGTGATTGGCCAAATGCTGGCCACTGCCAAGGCCTGACCGCTGCCAAAATCACCACTGTCATAGGCAGTGCCGGCAAAGGCATCGCCACTTGTGGTGAAGTAACCCGGGGCGGTGGGCATCCCAAGGTCTTCAAGAAGCAACCTTAAGTTGGCAAAATTCCCGTCGGGATCAGCTTCACTGAAGGCGATCACGTCAGCATCCACCCTGCGCAGGACAGCAAGCACAGCCTGATATTGGGCACTACCCCTGGGGCCTGCCCCATTTTTAATATTGTAAGCTGCAATCCTGATCGCGACACCGCGACCGGCAGGTGAATCGGCGTCAAAAATAGTGAGCTCGGTGGTCGAAGATTGATAAACCCCAGTGGCATCATTGGCACTTAAACGAACTATCCGGGTTCCGTCTGCCACCCCATCTGTAAGCGCTCCCAAGGGAAATGTAATCACTCCCGAAGGCGTAACAGTCAGCTGTTTCGGA
Organism: uncultured Verrucomicrobiaceae bacterium; assembly: GCA_963933075.1. Taxonomy (GTDB): domain Bacteria; phylum Verrucomicrobiota; class Verrucomicrobiia; order Verrucomicrobiales; family DEV007; genus CACIUL01. Next base: position 6,167 of record CAWVVE010000116.1, read on the forward strand.
TAAGCAACCTGTGCAACATCCTGGTCAGTGCTTAGTGTAATCTGCACTGCTTCTGCTGGAGCAGGGCTAAGCGTCAGGGTCAGGGTTGCCGCGTTCTCTCCGTCGTCCTCAAAAAAACGCTCGGGATCAACCACCATGTTGATCATGGGATCCCCTGAACCCAGGAAAACCTGCCCTGCATTTATCCTCCCCATGCTCTCC
>CAWVVE010000117.1:0-6358 GCA_963933075.1 uncultured Verrucomicrobiaceae bacterium
CGTGCGACCCAGGTGCTGCAGATTTTCTGTTCCGGCGCAATTAGTCAGGTGGACACCTTCGACTACAAGCCGGAACTGGTTCGCCGGCACGGAGAACCGATGCCCGGCGGCGACAAGTTGATTACTTTTCAGGGAGCACAGGGGAACCTCACCAGGAGTCCGTGGGAATTCAAGCCGCGCGGGCAGTCCGGCAAGATGGTTTCCGAACTTGTTCCGCGGCTTGGCGGGCTGGCAGACGAGATGTGCTTTATTCATTCGTTAACCGGGAAAACCAACACGCACGGCCCCGGCGAAAACTTCATGTGCACCGGATTCACGCTTGATGGATTTCCAAGCGCCGGGGCCTGGATGACCTATGCCCTCGGCAGTGAGGCGGAGGACCTGCCGGCCTATGTTGCCATTCCCGACGTTCGCGGAACTCCACAGTCGAGTGTCAACTGCTGGGGCCCGGGGTTTTTGCCTGCGGCATTTCAGGGGACTGATTTTAATGCTGCCAAGCCATTGCGAAACCTGGCGACTCCAAAGGGCATCAGTTCCGGGACGGACATCGCCACCCGCAGATTTCTGGAGCGGCAGAATCGCCGGCACCTTGAAGCTTACCCCGGGGACAGTGGCCTTGCGGCCCGTATTGCCAGTTATGAGCTGGCCGCCAAGATGCAGTTGAGTATTCCCGGGGTGACAGATTTATCCTCGGAGCCTGCCCACGTTCTTCGTGCCTACGGAACTGACGAATCCGGCAGCAAGGTCAAGGATCTGCGTGCGGCCTATGGCAGGAACTGTATCCTTGCCCGGCGCCTCATCGAGAAAGGCGTTCGGTTTGTTCAATTATTCAACGGTGCCTACCAGACAGGGGGTGAGGGAGTCAGCAACTGGGACGGGCACAAGAAGATTCAGGAACAGTATTCCATCCACGGCCCGGTGCTCGACCAGCCAACGGCGGCTTTGCTGCAGGACCTTAAGAGACGGGGGCTTCTTGCCAATACGCTGGTGATATTCAATTCCGAGTTCGGCCGTATGCCTACTTTCCAGAAGGGGGCCAGCGGGCGGGATCACAACCCCTCCGGCTTTACCGCCTGGATGGCGGGCGCCGGCGTCAAGGCTCCCTTCAGCTATGGGGCAACAGATGATTTCAGCCACAAGGCGGTTGAGAATATCACCACTGTTTATGACTTTTATGCAACCGTCCTGCATATTCTCGGGCTCGACCATGAGCGGTTGAGCTATTACCACAACGGTATTGAGCGTCGCTTGACCGACGTTCACGGTCACGTCATTAGGGACATTCTGAGCTAGGCGGGGTTCCCGGGCTTTTGGATTTGCCCTTGCCCTGCCTGCCCGCCCTTTTTATGTTATCGGAAGTGAGCATGAAGCCACAGATCATCATCCCGTTTCTCAGCATGCTTTTTGCGGGCATGGCGTCAGGGCAAGCCGGGAAAACAGAGGGCAGTGGTGCCGTCGATAAGCTATCCGGGAATGACCCCCTATGGGCCTTTCAGCCCGTGCGCACGCCCGGCTCACCACAGGTGAAAAACCGGGAATGGCCGCGCGATGCCATTGACCAATTTGTCATCGCACGCATGGAGGGACAGGGCTTGCAGCCGGTTGAGGATGCCAGGCCTGCGACGTTGATTCGCCGTCTCTATTATGACCTTATCGGTTTAGCGCCTTCAATTGAAGAAGTGGAGGCATTCCAGAAAGAGGCAGCTGTTGATTCCCGGCGCGCGGTTGAAAAACTGGTCGATAACTTGTTAGCCTCGCCGCATTTCGGGGAACGATGGGGCAGGCACTGGCTTGATGTGGCACGATTCGGCGAATCCAATGGCGATGACGGGCTGGGCCGTAATGCTTCATTCCCGCATGCGTGGCGTTACCGTGATTATGTCATCGAAGCCCTGAATCGTGATGTGCCCTATGACCGGTTTATCACGGAGCAAATTGCCGGGGATCTGTTGTCGCATGAGGATGATGCACAGCGGGACCGTCAACTGGTGGCTACCGGCTTCCTTGCCATAGGCGCCAAGCCGGCAAAGGCAATGAATAACAACTTTGCCATGGATGTCGTGGATGACCAGATCAACGTGGTGAGTACTGCCGTGATGGGACTCAGCGTGGCCTGTGCCCGGTGCCATGACCATGAGCATGACCCCGTTCCGACAAGGGATTACTACGCATTGGCAGGGATTTTCACCAGCACCGAGACCCTCTGGGGCAGGGCGGGCAATGAGAAACTGACAGCGCCGGCAACGCCCCTGCACGAGCTCAAGACGATGGTTCGCAGGGACGGGCAACCTGACCCGTCACTGAAGGTTACGGCTGGAGTGCCTGTATTTTCCCCGGGCTACCAGGCGGCGATTGCCGGGCTCAAGCCGGAACTTTATCTCGACTTTGAAAAGCTGCCCGCTTCACTTGTGGTAAAGAAGGATGTCAGCGTCTCGGTGGAAAATGCCGGCGCCTTTAATGGCGGGTGGCTTGAGGGTCACCTCAAGGAAAATATCGATTCCTACACGGTTTCCTTCTGGTTTCGCAATGATATTGAAAATCAGGCCCGTGCCGTCACCGGATACCTTTTTTCGCGGGGTCCCGGAGGAGCAAAGGGCGCACCGGGTGATCATATAGGAATCGACGGCAACTACAAGAACAGCCCGCATCACGGCAAGCTGTTCTTTTTCAACGGCAATGACGGAGGTGTTTCACTAAAGGGCAAACATGTTATACCTCCCCGGACCTGGAACCACGTGGTTCTTGTGCGCGATGGAAAGCGCGTGACACTGTATTTGAATGGCAATACGGAACCGGAAATTGATCACGAGGCGGCAGTAACCACCCGGGGCGCCAAGGACATCTTCATTGGCGGGCGCAATGACCATTTTGCGCTTACCCTCAATGGAAACATGGCACAATTTGCGCTTTTTCCCCGGGCCTTGAGTGCCGATGAGGCGCAAGAGTTGCACAGCACCACGGGCCGGCCCAGGGGAAGCGGCAAGGTCCTGCCGCCGCAAAGGGCTCCGAAGGCAACCCCGGGCAACCTTGCCATGGGGGTGCGTGAAAGGAACAAACCGGCTGATATCAAGATTCACAGGAATGGGGAATCAAAGCAACTCGGGGAGATGGTTGAGCGCGGGTTTCTCAGCGCAATAAAAATGAACGAGACGATCAAGGTTGATCCCGCCCAGAGCGGCAGGCTGCAGCTGGCCCGGTGGCTGACGCATCCGCAACATCCCCTGACCGCTCGGGTAATGGTAAACCGGATCTGGCATCACCTTTTCGGGCAACCGATTGTTGCCACACCGGATGATTTTGGCGTCTACGGCACCCCTCCTACCCACCCGGAATTGCTTGATCACCTAGCTCGGCGCTTCATTGAGAAGCAGTGGTCCATCAAGCGGATGATTCGCAACATCGTGTTGAGCCGCACTTATCAACTGGACAGCGTGTCGGGTTCCGCGCAGGCAGCCATCGACCCTGACAATACCTGGCTCTCCCGCCACGATCGCCGCAGGCTTGATGCCGAGTCATTGCGCGATAGCATCCTCCAGGCCAGCGGTCAACTTGAGGTCAAACCGCGGGTCGGATCGGATATCAGCCAGCTTGATATCCTCATTAACTGGCCGCCCGGCGAGGCACCCAGCCTGCACCGGCCCAGCCTGCATCGCAGCATTTACCTCTGCTTCCTGCGCCATGCGCCCCCTCCGGAGCTTTCCGCTTTTGACTTGCCCGATGGTGTCAAGGTAATGGGACGCCGACATGTGACCACGCAACCAGCGCATGGGCTCTACCTGCTGAATAACCCGATGGTGGTTGAGCAGGCCGGCCTGCTTGGCAAAAAGTTGATCGCCGAGGCCGGTGAAACCGATCCCGACCGCGTGCGTTGGGCCTATCGCCGTATCCTGCAGCGCAATCCCAGCGAGAAAGAGCTGGGCAGCAGCATTGCTTTTGTGAGAAGCCTCCGCGATACATTAAACGCCGATAACACGAAAACAGATGCCTCAATCCCCGCATGGGTTACCTTGTGTCAGGCCTTGCTGGCTTCCAATGAATTCAGGTATATTGATTGAATGAAATTGAGCGGAAATCATTACTCAAGGCGTGAGGCGCTGCGCAGGGCTTCCTGTGGATTCGGCAACTTGGCCCTGTCGGCCCTGTTGGCGGAGTCCGCGTTTGCCGGCGGCCTGGGGGTCAGGGCGCCATCACTGCGCGCACGGGCCAAGCGGGTGATTTTCCTCTGCATGGCGGGCGGGCCTGCCCATCTTGACACCTTCGATTACAAGCCGCAGCAGGGAAAGTCTCCCCATGCAGGGTCAGTGTTTGACTTCAAGCGTCATGGGGAGAGTGGCCTTTGGGTTTCTGAATTGCTTCCCGAGACAGCCCGGCACGCCGACAAGCTTTGCGTTATCAATGGCATGCACGCGGATACCGGCAATCACGCACAGTCGTTCCTGCAGTTGCATACCGGGGAACGGCTGCGCCCCCGGCCAAGCATGGGCGCGTGGGTCACCTATGGCCTGGGCACAGAAAACAAGAGCCTGCCGGGGATGATCAGCCTGAATGCCTCAAAGCCCTCGGTTTACTCGAGCGCTTTCCTGCCACCGGTTTATCAGGGAACACCCATAGGCATCAACGGCGAGGACATGTCCAGGGCGGGTATCCCGAACATCGGCAGTGATCATCTTGCCCCTGCCCTGAAGCGTAAGCAGCTTGATTTTATTCAGGAAATGAACCGTGATCACCTTGCCGGTCGCCCCCATGATGCCAGGCTGGAATCGGTGATCGCGTCGATGGAGCGCGGTTTCCGGATGCAGGCAATTGCTCCCGGCTTACTGGACATTAGTGATGAGTCCTCAAAAACCCTTGAGAACTACCGTGTGGGACGCAACTACACTGTCGGAACCAGCCGGGCTTCTGATTTCGGCCGGCAGTGCCTACTTGCCCGGCGCTTTGCCGAGGCGGGCGTGCGTTTTATTGAGGTGAACCATGGCAGTTGGGATCAGCACAAATCACATCGCCGTGACCTGCGTGCCAATTGTGAGACGACCGATGCCCCTATTGCCGCCCTGCTTGGAGACCTTGAAGGGCGCGGGCTGCTAGATGACACCCTGGTGGTCTGGGGTGGTGAATTCGGCCGCCCGGGACTCGTTCCCGGCAACAACAAGGATGAAACGGGGCATAACCCGCATGGCTTTACCTTCTGGCTTGCAGGTGGCGGGGTGAAGCGCGGTTATGTGCACGGGAGCACTAATGAAACCGGGGCACGTGCCGTGGAGGGCAAGGTTCATTTCCGGGATTTGCATGCCACGATCCTGCATCTCTTGGGCCTGGATCATGAAAAACTGACCTATCATCACGCCGGCAGAGAGCATCGTCTCACCGGTCCAAAGGGCGGCAAGGTGGCAACAGGGCTGATAGCCTGAAGGGCTTCAGGACGAATTTCACGGGAACGCAACCTGAACCGATCCGGCGTTAGTTGGCTGCTTACTTCCAGTGCTCGAGGCTGTTGAGTCTCCTGACGAGGGCCTTGAGCTGTTCAGGTTGAGCCTGCGCGAGGTCGTTTTGTTCGGCCATGTCCCTCTCGAGGTCGTAAAGCTCATCCCTGTAGCGGGTGATGTCGTTGTAAGTCTCGTAGAAACGCATTAGTTTCCACCTACCCTGCCGGACAGCCCGCTGGCGGTGATGCGACCAGTATAAATACGGGCTTGCCTGCTGATCCCCCTTGCCAAAAAGCGTGGCCGTCAGAGAGACGCCGTCCAGATCATTTGCCGTGGGCTTGATGCCCCCGAGTTCAGCCAGGGTGGGAAAAATATCCGGAAACCATGAGGGATGATTCGTGGTAATGTTGGCTTCTATGCGCTTGGGCCAACGTGCGATCATTGGCACCCGGATGCCGCCCTCATAGAGCCACCCCTTGCCGCGCTTCAATCCGCCGCTGCTGTTGAAGTAACGCGGATCGGCACCGCCTTCACTATGGGGGCCGTTATCACTGGTAAAGATGACCAGGGTTTTTTCGTCAATTGCCAGTTCCTTCAGGAGGGCAAATATCTTGCCGATGTCACGGTCGAGGAAGCTCATGGCACCTGCAAAGGCGGCATGCCTGTTGCGTGGCTTGTTGTAGCCGCCCTTGAGGATGCCATAGGGCTTGGTTTCCTGCGGCTTGTCATCAAGCCTGCCCAGGAAGGGCTCCTCGAATTTGGCGGGGACAATGAGCTCGGCATGGACAAGTGTTACGGGCAGGTAGAGGAAGAAGGGCTTGGCGCGGTTTTTCCGAATGAACCCCAGGGCTTCCCGGGTGAACAAATCCTGCGTATGCCGGGTGTGGTTTTGAGGATTGTCGGGCAGCATTTCCTTCCGGCCGTTTTTCCAGAGC
>CAWVVE010000118.1:0-6334 GCA_963933075.1 uncultured Verrucomicrobiaceae bacterium
CTCGTAATGGAGGATGGCCTTCATGTCCGGAAGGGTTTTTTCCAAGTGGTTGAGGGCACGATTCAGCAAGTTGTTTAAAGATGTGATCGGTGTCTCTGGCTCGGTCACGAGGTTGAGTAGTTGCACGAAATAAGTGGCGGCAAGGGTTTGCAGGTAACTTTTCCTCAAGCCGGAGCGTAAAGATGTCAGCGACAGTTCACGCAACGGGTGCAGATCAGATTTCTTGCTGCGAATGATTGCAAATTCCGCTTCACAGAAAAGGTCAAGTTTCCCGGCAAATGGACTTTTGGGACGGCGCGCTCCTTTGGCTACTGTCTTCAGTATCCCATGATCTTCCGTACACCAATTGATGATCAGGCTTGATTCAGTGAGAGGTATTCGGCGGATGATTGTGCCCTTACATTTTTCCATCTGGCTTGTGGGTTGCGCGCTTTAGTCTTACTGGCTACAGTAGGCATTCATGGATACACTTTCCAATGACCTCCAAGCTTTCGATACCGATTCTCTGAAATCGCTTATCGGTCAGCTTCGGAGGTATCTTTGACTTGGACAAGTTGAAAGCCGAGTCAACGGGCCTTGAGGCGAAGATGTCGGAGCCCGGATTTTGGGACAATAATGAGAGGGCAATCAGGATATCCGGGAAACACGCTGCCATTACCAAGAGGATAAAGACTTTCAGCGGGTTGGAATCCAGGGTCGCCGACATTGATGAACTGATCGTGTTTGCCCGGGAGGAAGGAGACGTTGAGTCCGCCCGTGAGGTTGAAAAAGAGTTTAAGGAGGTAAGTGCACAACTCAATGAACTGGAACTCGAGTTACTTCTCTCCGGGGAACACGACGAAAAGAACACTTTCCTGACCGTTCAGGCCGGCACTGGAGGCACTGAGGCATGTGACTGGGCGGAGATGTTGCTGCGGCAATATCAGCGCTGGGCGGAACGCAGGGGGTTCAAGGTTGAGATGATCGAATACAAGGAACATGACGAGGCAGGTGTCAGTTCGGCAACGCTGCGCATTATTGGGGAGAATGCATACGGTTACCTGAGGACTGAATGTGGCGTGCATCGTTTGGTGAGGATTTCGCCTTTTGATGCCAACGCCCGCCGCCATACCTCATTTGCCAGTGTGGATGTGGTGCCTGAACTTGAGGATGACGGGGACATCGAGATTGATGAGAAGGAATATGAAATCACGACAACCCGTAGCGGAGGCAAGGGTGGGCAGAATGTCAACAAGGTGGAAACCGCAGTGATTCTAAAGCATTACCCCTCAGGAATTATGATTCGGTGCAGTGCCGAGCGCAGTCAGCACAAAAACCGGGCGGTCGCCTTGCAACTGCTCCGGGCAAAGCTCTTTCAACTTGAGGAGGATAAGAAACGTGCGGAGATGGAGCGGGTATACGGAGAGAAGGGCGAGATTGCCTGGGGGAGCCAGATTCGTTCTTATGTTTTTCAACCCTATCAGATGGTGAAGGATCACCGTACCGGCTTTGAGACCAGTAACGTGAATGACGTGATGGATGGAGCCCTTGATGGTTTTATAGGGGCCAAGTTGCGCGGGCAGACGGTCGATAAGGACTAACCTGCCGCTTTTTTTGGGAAGCAGTGATGAAGCACCGGCTTGAAATCGACATCTTGACGATCTTTCCTGAGGTTGTGCAGGGTCCGCTCTCGGAAAGCATTATCGGCCGGGCTGTAAGTGGTGGGATTATCGGCCTTAAGGTTCACGACCTGCGTAACTGGAGCCGGGACCGGCATCGCAGGGTCGATGATGAACCTTATGGGGGAGGACCCGGCATGGTGATGAAGCCGGAACCTTTTTTTGCAGCGGTGCGTGAACTGCGGCGGGAGGAAACCCGTGTGGTGTTAATGACTCCCCAGGGAAAAAGGCTGCAACAGTCCATGGTGCGTTATTATGCATGCAATTGTGCCCACCTGATCATCCTCTGCGGGCATTACGAGGGGATTGATCACCGTGTGGTGGAGAGCTTGGTTGATGATGAAATTTCAATCGGCGACTATATATTGACCAACGGGGCGGTTGCTGCCGCGGTATTCGTGGATGCGGTGTCCAGACTCATCCCGGGGGTCCTCGGGGATGAGCGTTCACCGCAGGAGGAGTCCTTTGCCGATGGTGAAGGGATTCTGGAGGCACCATGCTATACCCGGCCGGTTCAATTTGAAGGCATGGAGGTCCCCGAGGTTTTGTTGTCCGGGCATCACGAGAAGATTGCCGCGTGGAAACGGCAGCGTGCCATTGAGAGAACCTCTGAGAACCGGCCGGATCTTCTTCCCGGCGATGAAAGCGGGTGAGATCCTGATGACTGTGCAGGGTTGCTCAGTCATTGATCACATGGTCGGGCCGGCGGGATTCGAACCCACGACCTCTTCACCCCCAGTGAAGCGCGCTACCAAGCTGCGCTACGGCCCGACTTAAGTGATTATTGTAACAAGAGCTTTTGCTTTTCTTGAACTTGTGTTTGCGACTTTTGACCACTTGTGTAGTTGAAGCAAGAGGAAAACCTGTTGTGGGTGAGCTTGTCGATCTTTGAAAAGGGGGTTGCGATGCCGGCACCTGAAAGCGAAGCTCCCTTGATTACTTAAATGTCTAATGTGAATCCAACGAAGGTGGCGATCCTTGGCGCAAGCGGTTATTCCGGCGCCGAGCTGGTGCGCATTTTGCTTGGGCATGAAGGGGTTGAGCTGGCCTGCGTGACTTCGCGTAGCGAGTCGGGACGGTGTCTTGCTGATGTATTCCCGCGTTTCAGGGGTGTTGGTGTGGCCGATTCACTCAATTTCATTGATCCCGATGTTGAGGAGATTGTCGCAACCGGGGCGAAAGTGGCGTTTTTGGCCCTGCCGCACGGGGTTGCAGCCGGGTTTGCCGGATCGTTGCTTGAGGCCGGACTCAAGGTGATTGATCTGAGTGCGGATTTCCGGATTTCGGACGCAGAGGTTTACGAGGAATTTTATGGTGCAGCACATCCTGACCCGGCACTTCTGGCCGAGGCGGTATACGGGTTGCCTGAGATTCGCCCGGGAGAAATTTCAGCGGCACGGCTGGTGGCTTCCCCTGGCTGTTATCCGACCAGCGTGATCTTGCCCCTGTTACCGTTACTGACCGATGGATTGATAGATCCTGAAAGTATCCAGGTGGTCAGCATGAGTGGCACCAGCGGGGCCGGCAGGAAGGCCGATGCTGCACTGCTTTTCGCCGAGTGTAATGAAAGCCTGCGCGCTTATTCAGTGCCACGTCACCGGCATCTGAGCGAGATCGAGCAGGAGTTATCAATTGCTGCAGCCCGGAAAGTCACGATTTCCTTCACTCCGATCCTGGCACCGGTCACTTCCGGTATCTATACCACAGCCTATGCGGCTGCCGGTAAGGGGGTGGGAGCCGATGAGCTTCATGCAAGCTTTGGGAAAGCCTATGGTGAGTCGCCTTTCGTACGATTACTGGGAGAGAATATCCCGCCAGACACCAAGAACGTCACCGGCAGTAATTTCATCGATATCGGATGGGCTCATGATTGCCGGACGGGGCGCTTTGTATTGATGAGCGCTGAGGATAATCTGGTGAAGGGGGCGTCCGGGCAGGCGGTGCAGAGCTTTAACCTGATGTCGGGATTGCCGGAGACGAGTGGATTGATTGGCCTCTGAGCAGGGGGTTTTCCGCCGAGAGGAAATTGAAAACGAAAGTGCTTCTTTGATAATGGCCCAATCAATAGACCTCCTGCGTTCCCCGGTTTTACCTGCCGGGTTCCGTGCTGCCGGGATTGCCTGCGGCATTAAGGATACCGGTAAGCCGGATTTGGGTCTTCTCGTCTCCGATTATCCAGCGGTTTCCTCGGCAACCTTCACCACCAACAGGATCAAGGCGGCTCCGGTCAAGTTGTCGATGCGTCATCTTAAGGGGGGGGAACTGCGGGCGGTCGTGGTAAACAGTGGCAATGCCAATGCCTGTAACGGCAAACGCGGTGAGAAAGATGCCGGGGTGATGGCGCAGGCAACTGCCGATGCATTGGGATTGGAACAGTGTCAGATTTTTGTCTGCTCAACGGGCATTATTGGCCTGCCATTGCCGGTGGAGAAAATTCAAGCGGCAGCCCCCGTTATCGTGGAGGATTTGCGCCGCGGAGGTCTGCGTGATTTTTCACGGGCAATACTCACCAGTGACAAACGCAATAAAGTCGTCTCGGCAAGGATTTCAATCGGCGGCAAAAAGATTACAATCACCGGTGCGGCTAAGGGCTCGGGGATGATTGCTCCCAACATGGCAACGATGCTGGCATTTATCACCACTGATGCGGCAGTGACAGCGGCAGAACTTGAAGTGGCGACAAGAAATGCCGTGGCGGCTTCGTTCAACTGCATCAGTATCGATGGCGACATGAGCACCAATGATACTGTGCTGGTGATGGCGAATGGTGCCGCCGGAAACCGCGCTTTCAGGCCGGGTTCGGACGCCTCCCGGCTATTTCGCGAAGCCCTTGCCAGGGTAATGCTGGAGTTGGCCTGGAAATTGGTGCGTGATGGCGAGGGGGCTTCAAAGTTTGTGACCATTGAAGTTCTTGGAGCTGCCACACAGAGTGATGCCCGCAGGGTTGCCGAGTCGGTGGCGAATTCTTCACTGGTTAAATGTTCCTGGAACGGATCGGATCCCAACTGGGGCAGGGTCATTGATGTCGTAGGATACTCAGGTGCCCGGGTGGACGAATCCAAAGTGGACATCTTCTTTAACGGGCTTGCGGGGGCAAAAGGGGGCAAGGCGGCCCGCACACCGATTACAAGGCTGAAGGCGGCAGTGGCAAAGAAAGAGTTTACAGTAACAGTGAACCTTAACATTGGCGGTGGCAGTCACCGTGTCTTTACATCTGATTTGTCTGAGGGTTATGTTGCCTATAACCGCCTCGAATACGCCTTGAAACTTCAGGGACGTTGAAAATCCCTCCGGGATGGGTTAGGTTTGGCTTTTCCCGCGCATTTCGCATTGTGCGGGATTTTACTTTTCAAACCCAAGATGTCCGCCATTTCTGAAACGTTGTCCGAGCAGATCAGCAAGGCTGCAGTCCTTGCCGAGGCACTGCCGTATATCCAGCAGTTCAGGGGCAGGACATTCCTGGTGAAGCTTGGAGGCTCCGCGATGGAGAATCCCGCCCTCCTGGATGCCTTGATAAGGGATATTGTCCTGCTGGAGGCTGTCGGCATCAATCCCGTGATCGTTCATGGTGGAGGCAAGTCGATTTCCGCGGCAATGACACGTGAGGGCATAGAGCCAAGGTTCGTGTCGGGACAGCGTGTGACTGACGAACAATCGATCGCTATTGTTGAGCATACGCTGGGCAGTGAGGTCAATCCGCAACTTGTTGACCTGGTGAAGGCACACGGAGGGCGCGCCGTTGGCGTGGCGGGAAGGGATGTGTTTCTTGCAGAGCGCATGCACGGGAAGGACGATAAAGGTAATCATGTGGACCTCGGTTTTGTGGGACATGTTACCAACTGCAGGGTTGAAACTCTTGAGGCACTGGTTGCCTACGAGACGATACCGGTGGTTTCACCGATTTCTGTTGAGCAGTCAACAGGCTTGGCGCTGAACACCAACGCGGATATCGCGGCCAGTGCTCTGGCCCGGGCCATGAAAGTGGCCAAGCTTGTCTACATCAGTGATGTCCTCGGAGTCATGGGGAATCCGGATGACCCGCAAAGCCTGATTCACAGCATCCGTGGAGGTGAGGTTGAGGGCCTTGCCGAGAAGGGCATTATTCATGGCGGCATGTTGCCGAAGTTGCGTTCCGCTGTTGAGGCCATCGAGGCGGGAGTGGGGAAGGTTCATCTAGTGGATGGACGTATCGGGCATTCCCTGCTTCTTGAAATATTCACCAAGTCCGGTGTCGGAACCGAGATTGTGCCATAATGGAGAATCACGACATAACGGTGGATCAACTCTACGATCAGTTTGTTGCTCCAACCTATGGCCGTTTCCCGATTCATCCAAAGCGCGGTAAGGGCGTTGATCTCTGGGATGAGGAGGGAAAGCACTATCTGGATTTTGGTGCCGGCGTTGCGGTTAATTCACTTGGACATGCACATCCCGCTTTACTGGAGGTTTTTGAGAGCCAACCGTCGGATTTGTTGCATTGTTCCAACCTGTATCAACCCAGGGGGCAGGGAGAGTTGGCCCGCATGCTTACTGAGCAGGTTGTGCAAGCCCCGGGAAAATGTTTCTTCAGCAACAGCGGGACGGAGGCAAATGAGGGGTTGATCAAGCTTGCTCGGCGCTTTGGTGAGGCGGTGCCTGCCTCCAGTGGAAAGCCGCGCAGGGATATTATTTCCTTT
>CAWVVE010000119.1:0-6299 GCA_963933075.1 uncultured Verrucomicrobiaceae bacterium
TGGCTCGAAGGACGGCAAGACAGGGCCCAGCTGGGCGGCATTGCATGGTTCCAGGCGCGAGTTTATTGGAGGTAAATCCGGCGTTGCCGATGATGCCTATCTGCGTGAGGCAATTCTCAACCCGTCCGCAAAGATCATCAAGGGCTACAATCCCAAGGATGTCGGCATGCCAAGTTACCGGGGTATCCTCAGTGAGCAGGATATCGAATCGGTGCTGATGTTTATCAAGTCACTGGCGAGCGAATAGAGAAGGGCAGCACGGTTTGTGGGATTGCCCTTGTCAGGCAAGCTTGTCGCCGGTGCATGCCAAGCGGTCATGGATTTCGATGATCGGTTGTGCTTCATCGCAAACCTCAGTGCTCCTGCCGATTGTTTGCAGGAAGCGACAGGCTCCTGTTCCAGCGCAGGCTGCTGAATAGGATTGCAGCCATTCGGCATGTTTCGTGGCGAGCTTATTAGCCACTGGCCAACAGGCAGGTGCTGCCGACATGCCCAAGCGCCAGGGTTTCGCCGTTAGCCGTGCGCGGTAGCAGGACTGCCTTTCACACAGGCGCGTGAACAGGGGGTCGGCTCCGAAAGATTGCAGGACTTCGGTGCTCTCGGCGCTTTTTGGGTCATAGGCCTTATGCGTTACCAAAAGCCGGAATCCGGCCGGCGTTTCATAGCATCTGGCAGCCAATCCGGATTGGCTGGCGGCGACATTCTGTATTTTAAACAGGGTTTCTTTTCGCGGCTCTTCAGCGGCGGCACGGTTTGGCTTGGGAAACAGGGCACTCAGGCATCCACGCATCGTGAGCTGCGGGTCGGGCAGGTCAATATCCACGAACATGATTGCTGCGGTATTAAGCACCAAAGGCCCTGACTTGGCCCTTGTGACCACGGCAGTTGGTCCTGATGCACCCGCTATTTCCTCAAGACGTTCTTCACGCAGGGGACGGTTTTCATATTCATACCAGGACCCATTTCCAGGGTTGATTCCCTTTTCCAGGCGCTCCACAACGCCTGCCAGGCGTTTTCCGGAGAGTTGTTCGGCTGCTTCCTGGGAATGATCATCCCATCCCCATGCCTTAAGCGGCCACTGGGCACCGTTTTCCGGGTTGGTGGCATTGGTGGAGCTAAGGTGCCAATGGCGTGGGAAATACAAGAGCTTGGTGGAAGGTTAACGCGGATGCGCACCTGCCAGGTTGCTTGGTGCTATTTCTTTTTCTCCTCTGTCACCACACAGTGGATGATAGCCTCCCGGAGTTGTTCGCGACCAAAAAGGTGCGTGGGAGATTTAAAACGGTCTTTTTTCCCGTTAAACTTCAGGTTTTGCGATCGTCGCCTTGATTTCCCCTGTGTCAGTATTTCAGCAACATCGCGAATGGCGGCATCGGAGATTGTGGTTTTGCGGTATAACCAGGGTATGCGGGCGAGTATGGACATCAGGACAGTGGTATTGAATTGCTATGTAACTTAGTTTGATTATTAATATAACCTAAGTAAGTCAAGAGAAATATCAACTACACTCTACTAATTTTCCACGTAATGACCCGGGGATAGGGACCCCGTAAGGTCGGTGGCCAGAGGGTTCCGCTGCCCGGCGGGTTATCTTATTGTGCTGCTTGGCGCGGGGATTCCGCGTGCTTTAGGGCGCCGTTAGTTGGCGACCGTTGTCCTTGGCCTCGAGTTTCTCCAGGAAAGGCACTGCGGTTCTTGCCCATTCAGATGGCTTTTCGCAGCTTGCCGCTGCCTCGCCCCAGCATTGCCGCAGCATGTCGGTATCAATGACGCCGGGATTAAGCGAGATGGCTGCCAATCCTGCGGGGAGTTCCTGTGCGAGTGCGGCGGTAAGCCCCTCAATTGCCCACTTGGTGGTGCAGTAGGGTGTCACATCGGGCGAGGTCGAGCGTCCCCAGCCGGAACTCAAGTTTACGATGATACCACTTCCCTGCCTGATCATGGGGCCTGCAAAATGGCGGATGACGTTTGCTATGCCGTTGATATTCACTGCAGTTAAGCGGTCAAACTCGACAGCCGGGACATCCCATAATGGCGCCGGGTCATTCATGAGCGCAGCGTTGTTGATCAGTAGGTCAGGGACCCCAAGAATCTCCACTACCTGTCTTGCGAATGCCTGCACCGAGGTATCATTCGCCACGTCAACAACATCAAAGAAGTGGCCTGGGCCCAGTTCTGCTGATAATTTTTCAACGTCTCCGGGTGAACGGGAGCAACCGGCCACTTGCCACCCCTTTCGGGCAAATTCAGTGGCCATTTCCCGTCCGATGCCGCGCGTAGATCCGGTAATCATTACGGTGCGTATAGATTTTTCGTGGGTATGCTTTGACATTTTGTGAGCAGTATAAACTGTCTATGCTGATTTTTAATTGTCTCTATCCTTTTTACGAAACGTTGCATTATGCCTGTCGCTTCATCAAATTTCTCCATCATCCTGGATCCGGCTCAAAGGGAGTTTCCTGAGTTTAGCCTAAAGAGCCTGCTTTCCACCGTGTTTGATCCGGCGCAGGATTGTCGTGTTTGTCTGCTGACGGATTTCACTGATCCGGCAACCTGCATGAAGGATTACGCATTCCTTGCCAGTCCCGAGCGTTTCCCGGTACAGTGCAAGGCGCATGAATCATTTTTTCTGGGACTGAGAAACGGGGTTCTCTCTGAGCTTTCAATGACGGGCGGGGATATGTTTGCCTTTACCGCAACGGGTGGATCAAACCTCGACATGGATGACAGGTGTTTTGATTGTGAGGGTCGGGAGTTGTCCCTTGATACTGACATTTATTCCCACTACGACATCATTCTCTGTATTTCTGACTGGAGTGCGACGGCACCTCTAACCGCAAAGTGCAGGCAGTTCGGTTTTCGCGGAGCAACCCTGCACGGGCTCAACGATATCATTCTGCAGACTGGACTCGCGGTGGATTATCTGGAGGTGTCCAAAGAAGCGGAAAAACTTCGTTTGGCGATGACCGGTGCCGATGACATTGAGATTGATTTTACTCTTGAGGACGGTCGTATCCTAACAGCCAAGCTTTTTCTGGATGGGCAGGAGGCTCAGAAGTCGCACGGCTTGTGCCGGGGTAAAACCCCGGATGTGGCTAATTTGCCTGCCGGCGAGGTTTATTTCGTGCCGGTTGGGGCAGAAGGGCAATTTCCGATGAAGTATGAAGATGGAACGCTGGGGATTCTCGATGTGAAGAACCGCAATATCACAGGCAGCACATTAATTGAGGGTGCTCAGGCGACGATTGATGCCCACAATGCACGCCTTGCGGATGACCCGATGACCGGGACACTTGGGGAACTCGGTTTTGGGACGCAGGTTCTCCCGGTGGCTGGTGCTGATATCCAGGACGAGAAAATACTCGGCACCTGCCACCTTGCAACGGGCCGTGACGATCACCTTGGGGGTGACATCATGCCCGGGATGTTTAAAAGCCATGAGAATTCGACTCATGACGACATTCTTTTTGCGCCTCACAAGACTCCCAATTTTGATATCAGTGAGGTGAGGATGAAACGCGGTGAGCAGGAAGAAGTTCTTATTGAGCATTTTGAGCCCGGAAGATACCTGATAGAGGCACTGGCCTGATTGCTGGCAATGCTTTAAACTGTCACCGTGAACCCATACGATTCACAGGAACTCCTCGACCAATATCTGCTGTTCCACTACGGAGCACCTGAAGAAATCCTGCCTTATGGCTGTGGCCCCGTGTCGGCGCTGGATTTTCCACGCCGGAGCGTGGTGGAGAATATTGACCCCACAGTATCCCGGTCGCGGGCGCTTGACTTGGGTTGTGCCGTTGGGCGTTCAAGCTTTGAGCTTTCAGCGTTCTGCAGCGAGGTGGTGGGGATTGATTCATCAGAACAGTTCATTGCGGCTGCCGAACATTTGCGTAAGGGGCAGGAATTGGCGTATCAGCGCCTTGAGGAGGGGGCCATTTTCACGGAGTTGGTTGCGTGCAGGCCTGAATATTCGAACCCGGAACGTATTCGTTTTGAAACAGGTGATGCGCTCAACCTTGACGAGAACCTCGGAGATTTTGATGTGCTGCACGCGGCCAATCTTTTATGTCGTCTGCCGGAGCCGGAACAGTTTCTCACTGCATTACAATACCTGGTAGCCGTAAATGGCCTGTTGATCCTGACGACGCCATGTACTTGGCTTGGTGAGTTTACCAGGCCGGGGAATTGGCCTGTAGGGGCAACGCAAGAATGGCTGAATGACAGGCTTTCAGGGTCTTTTAACCTATTAAATATCAAGGATATGCCGTTGTTGATTCGTGAACATGCCCGCAAATATCAGTGGGGCATGGCACAGGCAAGTGTCTGGCAACGAATTTGAGCCCTCATCCGGTGATACAGAATGCAGGAGAACCATTGACGCTGCCTGGTCTCTTACGGGGGCTAGTTCAGGCCTCCCGGCTTCGGAATCTGGTAACGGTTCCCTGAAATGCCGGGCACTTCAGTGTTTGCTGGCCGGTCGGGTTTTGCCGAGTGCTGATCTTCAACGCTTTCTAGCATTCGCCGGTCTTCTTTGGAGAGTTTGTCGAAGATGAGCGTTACCTGATAAGAATGCCTAGCTGGTGAGGCTACCATGATTTTGCAATCCACAACCAGCCCCTCGGACCTCAGGAAGCGGTTACCATTGGAATCGTCCTTGGAGTCGAGAAGCCCCAGGTCTCCACGAATCTTCCGCAGGTGTAAGCCTATGGCCAAGCGCGATCCTGACTCGAAAGCTTTAACAGATTCAAAAACCATGCCCTGACTGTTCACATAAAGCAGCTTGCTTACAGGCGATTCAGGAATCTCGCCCGAAGGTTGCCGGCTGTCAGTGTATGAATAACTAAACGCCATGTTGAGGTTGGGGCAGAAGGCCATATTTGCACTTCAATCCCGGGGATGATTCACAGTAGCACTGGTGTTGGCCAAGTCAATTTTAGCCGCCCCAAAAGTTTTTAATTTTCATGTTCATTGAGGAGCGTTTAGCAGTTGGCGGGTGACTGCTTTCCAATCTTATCACGAAGATCCCGCAGGAATGAAGAAATTCCGTTGGAGATTCATTGTTTACGCGATTGCCGTCATCTATCTGCTTGGGGATCTTTACCTTTTCAAGGGACCGTTGCGCTCGAGGCTTGACCGCTCTTCAGCTCACGAGGACTCAGCCACTGCATTGGCCCTGCGGGAGGGGATTGTTGCCACGGTTAATGGCCACCCGATACGCCGAGAAGAACTTGACCGGGCCGTTGGGGAATATTGCCTGAAGCGCGGACTCTCACCCGAAAATGTGTCCAGTAAGCGCATGAACTCGATTCGTGTCCTGGTCATCAATGAACTGGTGGTGGACCGATTGATCTGGTTTTATTCGCAACATCATGGAGATAGACGATCCTCTGCGGAACCGGTCGGTGCAGAGAGGAGCTTTCGTCGTTCCATTCCGGATCCCGCCGGTTTCGAGGAGGTCTTGGCAGGACAGGGATTTGAACCGGGCCGCCTTGGAAAATTCCTTTATAATCAGGCAATGCAAAGAACATGGATTGAGAAAATCATTGCCGAACACATTGTTGTCAGCGAGCAGGAAATTCAGCAACGTTACGAAGAAGAGCCCGAAGTGAGCACAGTGCCTGAACGCCTAAGGGCCCGGCATATATTTATTGCCAAGCTGAGCAAGGAAAGCGGCCGGGCGGAGGCGCTCATACGTGCTGCCGAAAAGCGCCTTCATGATGGCGAGGCCTTTGGAAAAATTGCCACCGAGCTTTCTGAGGATTCCAGGTCAAAAGCCAATGGCGGGCAACTCGGCTGGTTTACCCGTGATCGGGTGGATAAAGATTTTGCCTCGGCAGTTTTTGCACTCAATGATGGCGAAGTGGGCCAGCCCTTCGCCACAGCTCTTGGCTGGCATTTGGTTGAGGTTATCGAGCGTAAGCCGCCAACAAGGGTTTCCGTTGGGGAGGTTCGCGCGGAACTTGCAGCTGCGATCGAGGCTGAGAAGCGTCAAGCTGCGGTTGATGCCTTGATTTCATCGATAAAAAGCAAGGCAAGGATTCGTTATTTTCCCGAATTTATCTGGGTGGAGTGATTTTCTACCAAGAATCCTTTCCGGAAAACAGGGCAAGCTTGGGCGGGCATTTTCAAATGCGGAGAATGCGACCCTGGGAGTGGCTTTGGTTATTCGGGCGGGAGAATGGGTTCTTTTGACGGGAGCTTTGGCTCCAGGGGATCAGGCTCAGGCTTTGGCTCAGGCTTTGGCTCAGGCTTTGGCTCAGGCTTTGGCTCAGGCTTTGGCTCAGGCTTTGGCTCAG
>CAWVVE010000120.1:0-6299 GCA_963933075.1 uncultured Verrucomicrobiaceae bacterium
CAAAGCGGCGCGCTGCCAAAGGAAAGTGCCAACTACCTGAAAAACTACTTCCTGGATAAGGAGCTCAAGGACTGGGATATTTCACGTCCAGCACCCTATTTCGGCTTCGAGATCCCGGACAGCCCCGGCAACTACTGGTATGTATGGTTTGATGCCCCGATCGGCTATGTTGCCGCCACGCTCGAGTGGTGCGCACTCCACGGTGAGAAGCCTGATGAATGGTGGCGTGATGAAAATACGGAAATCCACCACTTCATCGGCAAGGACATCCAGTATTTCCACACCCTGTTCTGGCCGGCAATGCTGAAGGTTGCCGGTTACTCATTGCCAAAGAGAGTTCACATCCATGGTTTCCTCACTGTCGGCGGCGAGAAAATGGCAAAGAGCAAGGGGACCTTCATTCGCGCCGCAACCTACCTCAAGCACCTTGATTCGCAGGCACTGCGTTACTACTACGCAAGCCGTTTATCCAGCAAGGTTGAGGACATCGACCTTAACCTTGAGGACTTCACGGCAAAGGTGAACAGTGACCTTGTTGGCAAGGTCATTAACCTTGCCAGCAGAAGTGCCAAGTTTGTCGCCGAAAGCGGACTCTCGAGCAGTTATCCGGATGACGGCGGCCTCTTCGCCGCCGCCGCCGCCGAGGGCGAGGCAATCGCTGCAGCCTACGAGGCCGGCGATTACTCCCTGGCCATGCGTCGTATCCTTGAACTTGCAGACAGGGCCAACCCCTATGTTGAGCAAAATGCCCCATGGGAACTGCGCAAGGATCCTGCCAGGGCAACAGAACTGCAGGATGTCTGCAGCGTGGCCCTCAACCTCTTCCGCCAACTGGTTGTCTATCTCTCCCCGGTCCTGCCGGAAATTGCTGAAAAAGCCGGGGAACTTTTCGGTGAACCCATCAACTCATGGGAACAGGCACAAACACCTCTCACCGGTACCGGAATCAACAAGTTCAAGCACATGATGCAACGCATCGACCCTAAGAATATCCAAGCCATGACCGAGGAAAGCAAAGAAGAGGCTGCACAGGATGCTGCAGCAGAAAATCAGTCCCCATCAAGCTTTGATGACAGTGAGGATCCACTCAAGGAGGAGCCAATAGCAGAGGAAATCAGCTTTGATGATTTCATGAAGGCCGACCTCAGGGTTGCCCGGGTTGTCGAGGCTGTGGAGGTTCCGGATTCACGGAAATTGCTGCAACTCACACTAAGCCTGGGCGGCGAAGAGCGCCGCAATGTCTTTGCCGGTATTAAAGGGGCCTACAATGCCGATGAACTTGTCGGACGCCTGGTCGTGATGGTTGCCAATCTCGCCCCGCGCAAGATGAAGTTCGGCGTCAGTGAGGGCATGGTTATCGCATCAGGGCCTGGCGGAAAAGACGTATTCCTGCTCTCTCCCGATGAAGGCGCTTTGCCCGGGCAGCGGGTGCACTGAGAATCCCGGCAGTCTATTCCACAGTGATTGTCTTTTCCCCGTCCTCCTGCTCATCGGGGGTAAAAAGGAACTTGATGTCCTTCATCTCCAGGTTGCGTGAGAATGCTTCCTCACCCAGCACATCGCCAAGCATCTGCCGCTTTTGCTCCTGTAAGACGCGTACTTTCTCCTCCACAGTATCACGGATCAACAGGCGATATGCGATCACCTTGTTCTTCTGCCCGATACGATGCGTGCGGTCAATCGCCTGGTTCTCCACGGCGGGGTTCCACCACGGGTCATAAAGGATCACATAGGAGGCAGCCGTAAGGTTCAGTCCGCTGCCACCGGCCTTCAGCGAGAGCAGAAAAACTGAAGGGTCATCCGCGGTTTGAAAATCCTCAATGACCTTGCCGCGATCTTTCGTTTGCCCGGTGAGATAGCAGAAGGGACGATCCTCCTCCTCCAGCCTGCTCCTTATAATATCAAGCATCTTAACAAACTGTGAAAACACAAGGACCTTGTGCCCCTCCTCCCGGAGTTGATCAAGCAGGTAAAACAAGGCGTTCAACTTGGCACTTTCAGCATCAATATGAGCAGGATCGACGAGACCGGGATGGCAGCATATCTGGCGCAACCTCATCAGGGTCTGCAGGACTACAAGGCTGTTCTTGCGTAACTCTTGATCAGAGTCGAGGCCAAGGAGGGTCTTCTGGGCTTTCTCTAGTTCCAGCCGGTAGAGTTCGGACTGCGCTCCCTCCAT
This sequence comes from uncultured Verrucomicrobiaceae bacterium, assembly GCA_963933075.1. Taxonomy (GTDB): domain Bacteria; phylum Verrucomicrobiota; class Verrucomicrobiia; order Verrucomicrobiales; family DEV007; genus CACIUL01. The sequence goes on from CAWVVE010000120.1 coordinate 2,180, forward strand.
CTGGCAATACACCTCCTCCTCAATACGTGGAGGAAGATCCATGGCAACCTGCCCTTTGGTCCGACGCAGTAAAAATGGCCTCAGGCGCGCTGAAAGCCTCCCTTGAGTGCTGGCATCCTTTCTCCTGTCAAAGCGATCACGAAAATATTTGCGGTCCCCGAGGACACCGGGCATCGCAAATGACATCAATGACCATATGTCCAGCAAGCGGTTCTCAATAGGTGTTCCGGTCAGCACGACACGGTTCTCTGATTGCAGTTTTCGTGCCGCCTTTGCCGCCTTGGAATCCGGGTTCTTGATTTGTTGCCCCTCGTCAAGGATCACTGCCAGCCACTCCTGCTTGGTAAGGATCTCCTCGCCCACCCTTAACTGGGCATAATTCAGGACCAGCAGGTCAACATCACGCTTCAGATTATCTATGTTGAGATCATCCTTGGTGCGCAATATCTGGATGCGCAGCCCCGGGGCGAACTTATCCACTTCACTGCCCCAGACATCAAGGACTGACTTCGGGCAGACCACCAGGGATGGCAACGGCACACCTTCACAACGGCCGCGCAACCAGAGTATCCAGCAAAGGCTCTGGACCGTCTTTCCCAAGCCCATGTCATCGGCAAGCACTCCGCCAAAGCCGTTAGTGGTAAGATAGGCCAGGAAATGAAAGCCTTCCACCTGATAGGGACGCAACTCCGCCTTAAGTTTTGAAGGCACAGCCGGCCTCACCCGCAATTTAACCTCCTCCGCGCGCTTGCAAATCCTCTCCCAGGCCTTGGGATCAAAAATCTCCTTTACCTCCGGGTCATTGAGTTGCAGGGCATGCATCCTGTGGCTCTCGCCGGACAAGTCGAACGGATCAATCCCAAGGCGTGTTACCGCCTCTTGCTGATCTTCTCCAAGATCAAACTCAACGCGCATCCAGCCGCCTGACTTGGTGCGGACAAAGTCACCACGCGCAGCCACCAGGGCACGCATTTCCTCCGGGGACAGGTCATGCCCCTCAACTTCAACCACCACTTTCAGGTCAAACCAGTCGATCTCCTCACTCACCACCTCAAAGCGCAGCGAGGCCTTTACCGGATCACTCAGCAGGCTGGCGATCAATTCATCAGGCACCAGCCTGACTTCGCCGGGAAGTTCGCCCGCCCAGTCAGAAAACTTCTTGGGGAAAGACCTCGTAACCCTCATCTTGAAAGCTCCGTGCCCCTCATCAAAGGAGCTCGTTACCTCGGCGACTAAGGGTTCAACCCGATGAAGCATACCCCGGTCGTAATGGGAAATCCTGCCATCTTGGCGGGACTCATCCTCAACAACCCGCCAGCCTTCCCTTTCAAAAACCTCACGACGCACACCCTCTTTATCGGAAGCCTCAACCTTGAGCAGGAGATGCTCACTTTCAACACCGCTGATCCCGTGCATGATTGAGGCGTTCAAGGTGACCCTCATCATCGAGTCATCGATTCTGTCAGCCAGCACGGGGGCAATCTCGCTGCCACTTCGCAACAAGAACTCCACACCGGTAGCCGACTCGATCACCTCCGCGGGAATACTGTAGGAAGGCAGCACTTCGGTACCCTCACACCAGGCAGCAGGGCCTGGAAAAACCGCCTCATCAGAAAGGTATAGATCCTTCGCTCCCCGGAGCAGGCGTAGTTCATGCGGAACGACTTCACCATCCATCATCATCAGGTTCAGTCGCCAACATGCGGCAGAGGCAGACTCATCCGGAACACACGACCAACGCAATTCCCCGCCATTCTGGTCAAAGGGCTTCCCGTCCAGGTCGACAAGCCTAGAACACAGCGCTTCCCTGCGGAAGAGCTCGTTAAGGAAACGTCCGGTAAGTTCCAGTTCCAGGCGCATGTCCTCCGTGCCCGCCTTCCCCCGGTAATTGAGGTAAGATGCCCACAGCAAGTTAGAATCGGCGTCCAGTTCAAGCCGCCCGGCATCATGTTTTTCAATCAGGTCAATAATTCCCGTGCTCTCCAGCGTTACAAAGGACTCATCACCGCCGCCTTTCCACTGGAGTCGTGCCACGTTGGTCGTGATCTCGAGGCGGAGTTCACCCGAGACATGCCCGGAATCAGGATTCTTGCCGCCGGCAAACGAACCAATACGCTCGCTCCAGCCGGCAACTTCACGCTCGTATTCCCAACTCATCAACTTTGAGCGGACATGTTCAAGGTCGGTCACCCCTGCCATGAACCGGGGAAACTCAAAACCGCGCTTGTCGAGGGCGTAAGCGATATAGTTCCAGAACTCGGCGATGTTCCCGGGCGTTGTCGGCCAAAGTTCCAGAGCTTCATAGCCACCAACCTCCCAGCGAGGCTCAAGCCGTAAAAGGTCATGGTCAAACACCTCGCCCTCGACCGCAAAACGCCGATAGCGCTTCTCGAGCTTTGCAAGGTAGCCCTCTTCGGAAGTAAAAAGTTCACGCCCCAGTTTCTCCTCCAGAAGAACGGCCAGGGGGGTGTCGCCGATCTCGTTGGGGGATTCCGGTAAATTCTTTCCGCGTTCAAGCCGCTCAAGCATTGTTGCATAGAGCCCCGCACAATCACTTCCCTCCGGAGAACTCGATTCCCCCTCCCATCCATCACCTCGCAACATGAGGCTCGTCTCCATGACCTCTCCGCCCTCCGGGGGCTCAACACGTCCCCGGATCAGCAGGTAGTTGCCGAAGATCTGGGAAACACAACCATCCCGATGCCACTCTTCACCCTTCACCCGGGATTCTTCGGAAAAACGATTCAGGAAATCGAGGGTTGCCCGATCAGGATTGGTCATTACTAGGGTTTTTACAGGAGATACTAACCGGTTTCCCCCGGGCAGCGGGAACCCTCAATCAACACCATGTCTCGCACGCTGGCAACCCTTTGCAGGCCGGACCAACAATTATTTTTCCGCGATTTGGCTTTGCGTGACTTTTGCCGCGGCAACAACTTCCCGACGGATATCAACTCCATCACCCGTATCTAGCCCGGCGTAGGCTGCGCCCTTCCATTTTTCTGGAACCGAGCATTCGCACAAAATATAAGAGCATGGGTAAAACGGCAGTTATAACTTCTTACCCGGATAATCTCGCTATTAAGCACTAGTTTTTAATGAGTTAAAGGAACTTTTATCAGGGAAATTTTCCTCTCATGGGTAGATCGTGCTTGATTTCATGGGGTTTTTTTCTGTAATATAAAGTAGATCAATAATCCCACATGTGCGCCCAAGGCGCCTTGAATCCCACTTACCAATGAAAGCCAAGACACTTCTCCTCCTGCCTCTGATTCTTGCAGTATTCACTACCCTCCTCACCACCAAGGTCGAGGCCCAAATCACCCAACCCTTGCTCTACCTCAGCTTTGAGGGTGCCGATCCCTGGCAGGACCAGAGTGACGCGGCCAATGTGGTCAGTGTCGATGGCATGGTGATGCCCGCGGCAGCAGGAGCCCCGAACGGCCCGTCCCCATCGGGTGGAGCTTCATTCACCGGTGGCCACCTCAAGATTCCCGGCATCGACTCCATCAACGATTTGCAACAATACACGCTGGCAGCCTGGCTCAAGCCGGACCGCGACAATGACGCCGCTGAGCGCTTTGTCTTTGGCCAGGAAGTCCAAGGGATCCACCACGGCATCCGCCACAACATGTATCTACACCATGCGCACTGGGGCTCGGACCAGAATGGCGGCACCGACTTGAAGGGTTACTTTGCCAACACGGCAACCGACGGCTGGATCCACGCGACCTGGACATGGGACACGGTCAGCGGGATCGGCCAGATCTACCTTGACGGCGTACTTGACGGGGAATGGGGCAAAAACCCCCCGAATCAGGGCAACTCGATGATTGTCGGTGCCCGTAATGGTGGCACCGAGCAATACCTTGGGGTCATGGACGAGGTCGCTATCTGGAACTCGGTTTTGAGCGCCAATGATATTGCCACCCTTGCCGACGGTGCCGCCCCGGTTGATGCCTCAGACGAGGATGAGGACACGCTTCCTGACTGGTGGGAAAACAAGTATGCCGGCGACCTGACCACCTTAAACGGCCTTGCCGGCGACTTTGATGAGGATGGATTAACCGACTACGATGAATATGAGAACGGCACCGACCCGACCGAGGAGGACACCGAT
>CAWVVE010000121.1:0-6283 GCA_963933075.1 uncultured Verrucomicrobiaceae bacterium
ACCAAGCTAAAGCACAAACCTTCGTCACCTATCGCCTCAATACCAAATACCATGCATCAACGGAACATCCCGCACTCCTCTATGCGGGAAATTTCGGGACCTCAAACACCAAGCTTATCGAAGCTGAATTCGAGGGCACCCAACTCTTCCCCGTCCGCGGAAAAAGCTGCTCAACACGTGCCATTCCGCACCTTGGGGAAAAATTCAAGACCTTTCATTCCTTTGCCCTTGCCGAGCTGGATCAGATCTATACGCAACCCCAGCTGAAATCAGCCGAAGAATTCTCGGCTACCACACTTGCTTCCGGAGTATTCCTGAATAATGGCATGGGCAAGTTCGAGTTCAAGGCATTGCCGCGACTGGCACAACTCGCGCCAAGCTTCGGAATCATCGTCAATGACCTTGACGGGGACACCATTCCCGACATCTACCTGGCACAGAACTTTCACGGTCCCCAGCCGGAAACCGGGAGGATGTCCGGAGGGTTAAGCACCATGTTACGCGGCAAGGGGGATGGCAGCTTTGATGCCTTGTGGCCTCGTGAGAGCGGACTGCTTGTGCCGGAGGACGGAACCGCCGCCTGCCTTGCTGATGTGGACGGAGATAACTGGCCTGATCTCCTCGTCGCAAGCAACGACGGTCCGCTGCGATCTTTCCTCAATCAATCAAAACTGCGTTACCCGGAAAACCAAATGCTCCGTGTCACGCTGCGCGGCAATGCCGGTAATCGCGATGCCGTTGGAGCACGCGTAAGCTTGATCCTCTCTGATAAAACACGTCAAATTGCCGAGGTACAGGCAGGCTCAGGATACCTTTCCCAGTCAACTGGGTCGCTATTCTTCGGGCTTGGCACAAAACATCCCGCCACGATAAAAGTGCGCTGGCCGGATGGAACTTCCACCAGCCACGAGGTGAATACAAAACAGGGCAATATCACCATCTCTCAACCCGCCCCTTCCCCGTCCCCCTGAGAATCCCCGGGACATTCATCGCTCTACCATCACCATTTGAACAGCATTACCTGCTGGAGGCATATCTTGCCTTGCTCCAAGGCAAAATTCACGCATAATAACGCCCGGTTCAGTCCGCAAAACACGGGATGTGGCGCAGCTTGGTAGCGCGCGTCGTTCGGGACGACGAGGTCGCTGGTTCGAATCCAGTCATCCCGACCACTTCCTTGCAGGAAGTGGTTACGGGAGCTGCTGGCAGACACCTGCCTAAGCCCGGAAACTCCCCTTGGAAATCTGCGCCCGGTTGATTCATTTAGCGTCGGCTTGAGCTCTTCACCCTTTCTCAAGGGAGATCACCACCGCTGCGTAAAACAGCAAACACTGCGGCCTAATCATCATGGTTCATCTTGATACAACTCCCCAATGTCTTTAGATTACCGCCTTCAATCCTTAAAGGAAACACCGATGCAAATTAAACGCCGCGCTGCCCTCAAGAAAACCTCAAAAGCACTGGGGTTCACTTTCATTCCCTCCTATCTGGCAACCGGAGCCAGGGCTGAGGGGGACCCCCAGCCGCCGAGCAAGCGAATCAACCTCGGTTGCGTGGGCGTGGGCGGCCGTGCGGGCGGCGTAATTCCCGGCCTCTGCGGTAAGGGCAACGCGCAGCCGGTCGCTTTTGCCGACGTCGACTACTCTGCGCGCAACGTGGAGAAGAACCTCAAGCGCTGGCCGGGTGTAAAACAATACGCAGACTTCCGGGAGATGATGGATAAATCGGGCAAGGACATTGACGCGGTCAGCGTAGTGGTCCCGGACCACTCACACTTCTGCGCCACCATCCTCGCCATGTCCATGGGCAAGCACGTGTATGTGGAAAAGCCGCTCACCCATTCCTTCCAGGAGGCCGAACTGCTGATGAGGGCGGAAAAAAAATTCGGCGTTGTCACCCAGATGGGTAATCAGGGACATACCGGCAGCGCATCCAACCAGTTCCGTGAATTGGTGAAGCGGGGCATCATCAGGAACGTCACCCAAGTCGACGCCTGGAAAGGCCCTAGCTGTTTCTTCATGCAAAAGGACAAGCGGATTCACGACTGGCCCAAAGAGGAGGCTAAACCAAAGGGCATGGACTGGGACCTGTGGATAGGACCGGCCGAAAGTCATCCTTTCAGCCGCATGTACCACACATCCCAGTGGCGCGGCTTCCATCCCTACGGGTCAGGGATGCTCGGGGACTGGGGCTGCCACATCATCGACATGGTCCATCACTACCTCAACCTGGGCCTGCCCACAGAGATCAAGGCCCAGCGCATGGACGATCACAACCGGTTGATCTTCCCGCTCAACTCCCAAATGCAGTTCAAGTTTCCTGCACGCGGCAAGCACCCGGCGCTGACCCTGAACTGGAAAGACGGCGCGGATTGCCGGGCCCCGGTAGCGAAGGAATACTGGGACAACCCGGAGAAGGCGCCGCGACTTGGAGGTGCGGGAACACTGTTCAAGGTCGGCGGTGAGGACTACATGGTCCAGCGCGATTCCCATGGCAGCAGTTCGCGCCTGCTCCCCTACGCCAAGTCAAAGGAACTTGACGTGAAGACCGAGAACATCCGCGAGAATCACTTCGAGTCCTTCGTCCAGGCCTGCCTTGGCAACGGCAAGACATGGTCGCCATTCAGCGTGGGGGGAGTGCTCACCCAGGTTCTCACACTGGGTTGCATCGCACAATACTTCAACCGCGACCTCGAGTTCGATCCCAAGACCAAGCAGATCACCAACGACAAAATGGCCAATTCCCGCCTCTCCATAGTACCCCGCAAGGGGTGGGAAGAGTTCTACAGGATGGTGTGAACCGATGCTCGGGAAACATCTGTTTTAACGGGAGAAATTTCGTTGATGAAACTGCATAATCTTGACTCCATGCTGCTCATAAATCTGGCTCGCGCTATGGGCAATACCCGGGGCAATCAATCGATCAGCTTTCACTCTCAGCTCATTATTCAAATATTTGAGATACTCAATGTTGCTCCCGTGGTTAAACCCCTCGCCACCACACCAGATGAGGATGGGAATCACCGGCCGGTCTTCGCGAGAGGCAAATTTCCTCGCTAAAGACCACGCGTCATCCCCGGGGTGGAACCTTAACGAGCTGCTCTCCTCCCCATTGTTCTGCTGAATCTTCTTTTCCGGTCCATAACCTGAGCCACCCGGTGCTGCAGAGCAGAACATCCCGGGATACTTGAACATGATTCGACTCGTCCCGCGGCCTCCTTGGGAGAACCCCTCAATCGCACGACCATCCCGCTTTGCCACCGTCCGGTAAGTACGATCAATATGGGGAATTAACTCCTTCACGAACACGTCCTCACCCTGCGCCTTTTCATCCCCCGGCATATTATACCAGCTTACCGGCCCCCCATTGGCAAATATGTAGATAGTCGGCTTAATCTTTGCATGATCAATAGCGGCATGCACAAACCTGGCCAGTTTCACGCTCTTTGCCTCATTCCCAGGACGTCCGCCATGCAGGTGATAAACCGCAGGATAACGCCTCTTCGCGTTCCCTTTTTTTCCATAGCTCCGGGGGCAGGTAAATACAATACCCCACGTCAACACCCAGTAAAGGGCTGCGAAAAACCCGATGCCGGCATCCCTCGGTAAGTTGCCCTGGAGCATTAGCCCAACGGAAAACAGGCGGTTTTTTCTTGCCGGGTTTCGCCATCGCTGATGCAGAAAGCGCGGCAATACCGATGAGGATTAAGGACAATTCCCTGATCATGAGCCCACTCCCTTGTCCTTCTTGCCGGTTCGCTTGCCTTTTTTCTTTCTCCCCCCTCCCTGCCTATCACGGGCAGCCAGTTCGGTTTCCTGTCCCTGGTCGCCCTGGGCACGCATCCACGCATCCAGTTTCGCACGCAAGCCTGTCTCTATCTCATACACCTCCGGTTTACCGGCGAGGTTGTGCCATTCATAAGGGTCATTATCCAGGTCATAAACCTCAACACCTGCCCGGTGCCTGTAGCGACGCACTTTGTCAGCAGCGTCCTTGTCCCCGGCATCAGCCGCAGCAACCCAGCTCCTGAATTCCTTGGACTTCGTACAGGCGTTACGAAACTCAATCTGCGGGGTGAAGTTCAGGATATACTTGTAGCGCTCCCCCCGGACAGATCGTATTCCAAAGGTATCCGACCCGTTAATGATCCCCCGGGTTGTCATCTCGGCATAAACATAGTCCTTATGCCGCGTCGACTGCCCCTTGATAACCGACATGAAGCTCCTGCCATCGAGCACTGGAGCCGGTTTACCGCCAGCCGCCTCTATAAAAGTTGGCAGAATATCCACGTATTCCACCATTGCTGATGTTCTCGTCCCCGCTTTCACCTTCCCCGGCCAACGGACAATCATCGCGCTCTGCACCCCGTTCTCATAGCAGGTCCACTTCGCAAACGGTAATGCATTCCCCTGTTCACTAACCACCATTACCATGGTGTTCCCGGCTAGCCCGTGCTTGTCCAGGCGCTTAAGTAATTCACCAACCTGCCAGTCATAATAGCTGATTTCGGCAAGGTAACGCACGAAGGCATCGCGCGTCTCCGGTGTATCAACATAATAGGGGGGAAGCTCAACCTTGGCCGCGTCATACTGGGAAACATCACCCTTGTTCCAGGGGGAGTGAGGCTCATTTGAGCAGGCAAACAAACAAAACGGAGTCTTCTTCCTACTGCACTCACTGAACAGCCGGTCAACCTCATCAAGGTCCGGATTGTTACCTTTGGAAGAATACTCAAAAGGGAATACCTCCTTCGGCTTAATATGGGTCTTGCCACTCAGGGCAACCCTGTATCCCAATGGCTTGAGGTAATGCACCACGCTCTGGGTCCCCGCCTTGGCAAAGGTATGGTTGGGATAAGCGCCGCTCTTCACCGGGTAAAGCCCGGTATAGAGGTTGTGGCGGGTTGGTGAACACATAGGTGCCGCCTGGAAGCAACGTTCAAACTGCAGCCCATCACCTGCCAACTTGTCGATATTGGGAGTCTTTGCCTGCCCCCCATAACAACCGAGATCCCTAAATGTGCAATCATCCGCAATAACAAAGAGGAAGTTCGGCTTGCCGGAAGCATCAACGAACCCCGGGAGGACAAGGCAAAATAGCAATAGGCACAGAAATCGCATCACACATTGTGCGCCATCCCTGACTTCTTGCAATGCCAAGAGCATTGACGCTGTAAATATGGTAGATTGCCCCTCGATGACCAGTCCTACAGCCATTACCGGCCTCAATAGTAATGAGGTGGAAACCCGGTTACAACAGCTTGGGGAACCCGGTTACCGAGCCGCTCAGATTCTCGACTGGATATACGCCAAGGGCGCAATGGATTTCGAGACAATGACAAATCTTCCTGCCCCGCTGCGAGAGAAACTCTCTGAATGTTTCACCATTAACCCGTTGCGTTCAGTGGAAGGCACCCGTTCAGGGGATACCACACGCAAATACCTCTTCAAGTTAGATGACGGGCGATATATTGAGACGGTTCTAATTCCGGCTTCCCCTGCCCTCTATGGCGAACCGTCGGATCGTTACACCCTGTGCGTCTCAAGCCAGGTGGGCTGTGCCTATGGTTGCAGGTTCTGTGCCAGCGGTCTTGACGGATTTACACGAAATCTCAACGCCGGTGAAATTACCGCGCAGGTCCTTGCCGCCGGCAGGCAATCAGGAAAAAAAATCAACAACATCGTTTTTATGGGAATGGGAGAACCGCTTGCCAACCTTCCCAACCTGCTGAAAGCCATCGCAATCATCAATGCACCCTGGGGAATCGGCATCGGTGCCCGTCGCATGACGGTCTCCACCAGCGGACTCGCTCCCCAGATCCGGGAATTTGCCGATCAACCCCTGCAGGTCCGGCTGGCGGTATCACTTCATGGCGCCAGTGACGAGGTGCGTGAAAAAATCATGCCCGTGAATAAAAAATACCCGCTTGACGAATTGCTGGATTCCCTGCGCTACTACAATTCAAAAAAGAAACAGAAGATCACTTTCGAGTACATCCTCATTGAGGGCATCAACGATTCCGAGGAGCAGGCGCGGTTGCTCGCCACGCTGGCATATTCCCTGAACGCAAAAATTAACCTTATCCCCTATAACAGTGTGGAGGGATTGCCCTGGGCGCGTCCCGATGAATCCGTTCAGGAGGATTTTCTAAACACCCTTACCTCCCGGGGAGTCCATGCCACCCTGCGTCGCGAGAAAGGGCATGATATTGAGGCTGCATGCGGACAACTCCGGCTGCGCAAGGAACGCGAAGGGGAACCGATTTAAATCACTGGAGTTATTC
>CAWVVE010000122.1:0-6271 GCA_963933075.1 uncultured Verrucomicrobiaceae bacterium
AGGGATACCCGCAATCCAGAAAATACCCAGCTGCAGTGCCGGCACTCGAATTCAATAATATCAGTTTCAGCTACAAGCCCGGGAACCCGGTGCTGGAAAAAGCCAGTTTCAAAGTCAACGAAGGAGAATCGATATGTATCGTCGGTCCCAACGGCGGCGGAAAATCAACCCTTATCAAGCTCATCCTCGGCCTGGAGCGACCCAGTGAAGGAGAAGTCCTGGTCTTCGGAGCAAGCCCGAAAACGATGCGGCACCGGGTTGGCTACATGCCCCAACACCTTAGTTTTGACCCTCAATTCCCGATTACCGTCATCGATGTCGTCCTAATGGGAAGGCTGCGAACAGGGCTGGGCATTGGCCCTTTCAAAAAGTCCGACCGTGCTGCTGCAATGAATGCACTTGAAAAAGTCGACCTTGCCAATCGCGCACGTTCCCGCTTTTCAGAGCTCTCTGGAGGCCAACGGCAGCGCAGCCTTATTGCCCGTGCCCTTGTCGACGATCCGGACCTGCTGCTGCTCGACGAGCCGACCGCCAATGTTGACCAGACCATTGAGCGGCAATTTCGTGAAATGTTGCGCACACTATCCGGGGAAATGTCCATCGTTCTGGTTTCCCACGACCTGAGCTTCGTCTCCGCATGGCTCGGCCATGTGCTTTGCGTCAACCGGGATGTCCACATGCACCCGACTGCCAGTATTGACGGCAAAACCCTTCAGGAAATATTCGGCGGGGATATCGTTGCCGTGCGGCACGACCACGACTGCCCGCCTGGCGACCACGTCCACCATCATGGCTAGCGAATTACTGGAAGCGTTAAACTCCCCGCTGAACGGCTTCTTGCGTCATGCCCTTATTGCCGGGCTGCTGGCCAGCGTCTCATTCGGCATGGTCGGCACCTATGTGGTCACCAAGCGCATCACCTACATCGCCGGGGCAATAGCCCACTGCGCTCTGGGGGGTATCGGCTTCGCCCTGTTTGCCAGGTATGAACTTGGCTGGGAAAACTTTGATCCACTGCATGGCGCACTGATTGCGGCACTCGGCTCAGCCTTGCTCATCGGTACCGTCGTGCTCTCACGCAGCGAACGCGAGGACACTGTTATTGGGGCAACATGGGCAACCGGAATGGCAACCGGCTTCATGTTCGTGAAGATGGTGCGGCGCGGCGGCGTAAGTATAGAGAGCTGGTTGTTTGGAGATATCAATTTTGTCAGCAGGAGCGACCTCTGGGCGGTCGCCATCCTCGGCGCAGGGGTCCTGGTGCTCGTGTTGCTCTTTCACAGACAGTTTGTCGCTGTGTGCTTCGATGAGGAGTTCGCCCGCGCAAGGGGCGTCAACGTGGCGTTCTTTTACCTGCTGTTGCTATGCATGTCTGCCGTCACGGTCGTGGTGCTGGTTCGCCTGGTTGGCATCATCATGGTCATCGCGCTTTTCACTCTGCCCGCCGCTATAGGTTCACGGTTTGCCCGCGGGATGGCAGGCATGATGGCCTGGGCAATCGTGCTCTGCGCCCTGTTCCTGACCCTCGGTCTTGAATGCAGCCTGCGCTGGAATATCACCGCCGGCCCCAGTATCATCCTGGTGGCGGCAGTATGCTATTTCACCGTCCTCTTCATCGGCAAACTTAGCTCCCTGCGGCGCTTATCCCAAGCCATGCCGGGCAATAAAAACAGCCCGAGCCCGGATTAAAGAAGCCACCGCCCTCATCCACTGTCGTTTCGGGTCACCTGCTGCTCAGAGAAGCCTAAACACACCATGATCCGGGCAGACCGGGAAGATTGTGGTAAGTTCTCCACCATGTGGACATACCGTGCCAGAAAAACCCGCTTAATTGCGCTCCTTGGCTGCGGACTGATGCTTTCCACCAGCGGTCCCCTGCCGGCACAGCAACCCGGAGAAAACACCGGTTACCGCACATTTACCAATAAGGCAGGTAAGCAAATCCGCGCAAAGGTCATCGACAAGAAGAGTGGCATTGTTCACCTGCGCATGAGCAATGGCATTGCCTACCGGGTGGCAACCGGCTCCCTTTCCCAAAAAGACCAGGAATTCGTCGACAGTTGGAACCCTGCCGAAGAACACAAAGCGCGACTGCAGGCAGTCGACCTGAAAGAACTCTTTTCCGCGCGCGGCTTTAAAGACGTTCCCCTCAAGTTGCAAAACAACCAGTCCCTGCTGGAAATCACCATTGCTGGTCAGCGGCTCAATTTCCTCCTGGATACCGGGGCACAGAGCTCGGTAATTGATCGGGCCAAAGCCAAAGCGCTTAAACTCGACATCCAGGAAAATGTGGGATTTGCCGGTGGAATAGGTGGCCCTGCCGGCCCGATCGGCATGACATTCCTGCCCTTGATCACGGTTGGCAGCATTCAAAAGAAAAATGTAACCATCGCGGTATTCGACCTCTCCGGAATTGTTTCAGGACACGCTCGATCTTCAAAATTTGACGGGATTATAGGATTTGACCTCCTCGAAGATCTTGAAGCGGTAATCGACTATAAGGGGGGAGTGATGTATTTAAGGGAAGACGGCTGAAGCCATGACTATGCATCCTTTTCAAGCTCTCGTGCGGAAAGCCACAAAGCGTCAGAAAGGCGATTGAGATAAACCAATATTGCCCCGTTGATATCATCTCCAAGCATTACCAGTTCCCTTTCAGCGCGCCGACAAACAGTCCGCGAATGATCCAGATGTGCTGCCAGCGGGTTGGAGGAAGCCCCCGGGAAAACCCATCCTTTAAAGGTCATTCCCTCCTCCTCTATGGACTCAACCCGGGCATCAAGCTTGTTGACGCGATCGGGGCAAAAACGCTCAAACCCTGCAGCCTCATACCGTGAAAGATCCTCGGGAAGAGTCGCAAGCTCGCCCATTAAAACCACAAGGTCCTCCTGCACTTCTGCCATAAACTCACGCAGCAAGTGTCCGCTATCCGCTGCCCGTGCAAGGCCCAGCGCGGCATTAAGCTCATCAACCGCTCCGCCGGCGATGATGCGCGGATGATTCTTGCCGACCCGACGACCAAACATGAGCTCCGTCTCGCCTCCATCTCCCCTGCGTGTACTAATGCTCATTACCTGCTACCCTTGAGATATTTTTTCGGCATTGTCCACATCATCCTCTTCTGCCTGCGCATCCTCAATCATGGCATCAATCTGGACAACATCCTCCCACGGTAGGCGCCGCCGCTGATATTTGTTGAAAAGCACCTCGCGAGTCTTCTGCAAGTCATCAAGGCTCATATTCTCATGCTCTGTCCATTCCTCCTCAGAACGCTGCAGGCGGGACATGAATGACCACCTGCCGCCATGCTTGGTAGCCCTCCAGAGACGGTTCTCGCCGGTTTCAGTGCGCACTCGCCAATCGTGGATTTTCACTGAAACATAATAATAGCTCACAAAGCATTTGTCATCGGGCTTCCTCTCGCCGTGAATTTAACCTGTCCTATGGCATTTTATACCGCCAACACCGCAAAGCCGTGACCCGCCACATCCGATCCGATGCGCTTAAATTGCTGGGTTGGCTGGGTTGTACCATGGTCCTTGGAGCGGCATTGGCACCTTTAATCTTCTATATCGGCAAATCGATGGCCGATCTGCCGATATTGGACGGATACCTCTCGGCAGTCCTGAAAAGGAGTGACTTTAACCGTTATTTCAACCGGGCCATGTTGCTTGCGGCACTTATCTGCATCATCCCGCTTTTGCGATCACTGAAACTCGGGCGCGGATCCCTTACCTTAAAGGCAAACCCTTTCTGGAAATCACACTTCCTGGGAGGTTTTTTTCTCGCAGGGGGTCTTCTGCTGATCCTTGGCGGCGCTTATCTCGCCCTAGGCCTGTTCGAGAGTGAAAAGGGGTTTGATCTCCACATGGCCGGAAAGTTCATGGCAACTGCATTAGTCGTAGGCCTGCTGGAGGAATGGATTTTTCGCGGATTGCTGCTCGACGCGCTATTGCGCAGTAGCCGGGCATCGATAGCCCTGCTCTTTGTCACTTTCTTTTTTGCGCTGGTACATTTTCTCAAGCCTCCCGGAACAATTGATCTCAATGATGCCGATGTGAAACTCACGACGGGATTCTGGATGATCGGGCAGATCTTCATACACTTCGGCAACCCGGTCTTCATCGCCGCGGAATTCGCCACACTCTTTGCCGTTGGGGGGGTTTTAGGATGGGCAAGGTTAAGGACATGCTCTCTCTGGCTGAGCATCGGGCTGCACTCGGGCTGGGTGTTTTCCTATGAGCTCTACCGGTATCATACCTTCATGCCCAAGCGTTACTCGCCAGAGCTCTTCCTTCCCTATATCGGCACGAACCTCAAGAGCGGACTGATTCCGTTAACCACAGTCTGCCTGACCGGTGTGGTGATCGCGATTTGGCTGTGCTTGCGAAATCGGCGGCAATGACTGGTTGCCACAGCTGCCCTTTACAGGGTAAATACTGACAATGCTCATTGGTTTCTCCCGTAAAATCATGGTTAGGAAAACCCGCGGCGGCAATGGCTTAACCGTTAATCCATGCAAGGCACACTAACGACAACGCTGCGGCATATTGGCACCGGAATCATTAACCTGCTATATCCGGCGAGTTGCTTTAGTTGCCGCACAGAAATCGATAAGCCGGGCCTTTGCCCACAATGCAGCAGCACGCTGAAGCCTGTATGCGCACCGTTCTGTTCCTGTTGCGGTCAACCTTGCACCGGCGAGATCAGCGGCTTGTTCAATTGTTCAAACTGCAGCGGCAGGACGGTGGCCTTCGAATTTGCAATTGCCGCTTACCTTGCGAGCGGCTGCATTCGAGACATGATCCATGACTTTAAATATCACCGCCGGATTGCCATGCGAAATACCCTGGCCCAGCTCGCAGAAACTGCCCTGGACGACCCGCGCATCGGGGGAGGAAAGGGCTGGCTGCTGGTACCGGTTCCCCTCCACATGAGAAGAAAACGGGAACGCGGATATAATCAGGCAACTGAAATAGCCGCTGCAATTTCAAGGTCCCGGGCATTACCAATGTGCCGGGCACTGCAACGTACACGGTATACCTCCAGCCAGGCACACTTAATGAGAAGTGAACGCCTGGGGAACCTACGTGGGGCATTTGCCATGCGGCCTTCGTTGGCCGTTCGAGCCGCGATAAAGGGTGCTCGAATCCTTCTTATTGATGATATTTTCACCACTGGTGCAACCGCCAATGCCTGTGCCCAGGTGCTAAGGGAGAAGGGCGAAGCAGAGAAGGTGGTTGTAGCGACCGTCGCCAGAGGCTAGATTTTCAGTCAATGCAGGCTGATATATACTGTATTTCCTGACACGATGGCCATCTTTAAACAACCCATCTTCCGCGGAAGCGGTGACAAGAAACGCGACATGCCGGAAGGGCTCTGGCAAAAGTGTCCTGATTGCGGTGATGTCATTCACGAGCTTGAGCTAAAGAAAAGCCTGCGTACCTGCCCGAACTGCAACCACCACTTCACCCTCACTGCACAGGAACGAATTGATTGCCTTGCCGATCCGGGAAGTTTTGAGGAACTGGACAGGACATTAACCAGCATTGACGCCCTGGGATTCAAGACATACAGCGAAAAAATCGATAAATACCGTCAAGCCACCGGCCTTAACGAAGCAGTGGTTACCGGGCGCATCCGTATTATTGGACATGCTGCAATTCTCTGCGTGATGGATTTCCGATTCCTTGGCGCGAGCATGGGCTCGGCAGTCGGTGAAAAAATCACGCGGGCCATTGAGACCGCCACAAGTGAAAAATCAGCAGTCGTAATCGTTTCCGCATCAGGTGGTGCCAGGATGCACGAAGGCATCCTCAGCTTGATGCAAATGGCCAAGACAAGCGGTGCCCTGGCGCTGCACGGCGAGGCCAAGCTGCCGTTTATCTCGGTGCTCACCCACCCGACCACCGGAGGAGTAACTGCAAGTTTCGCAACACTCGGGGACGTTATCATGGCCGAACCGAGATGCATGATTGGCTTCGCAGGCCCAAGGGTGATAAAGGAAACAACCCACCAGGAACTCCCCGAAGGATTCCAGACGGCAGAATTCATGCACGAGCACGGCCTGGTCGACATGATCGTGGAACGTCGAGACCTGCGCGACCGCCTGGCCACGCTGCTGGGTTATCTTCTTCCCTGAGGAACGGCGACTTTCACCCCCTGCCACAATGGAATACTCCGAAGCCATTGACTGGCTATACGGTCGCCAAGCTGCCGGAATCAAGCTCGGACTGGCAAACATAAGAAGACTCGTCGACGAGCTCAACCT
>CAWVVE010000123.1:0-6247 GCA_963933075.1 uncultured Verrucomicrobiaceae bacterium
CGCCAATCCAGCAGGCTGTGGCTTTCGCCTCGCGCGTCGAAAATGAGACGCGCGCCGGGGGTTCCTTTTATGTAGCCCAGAACTTGCTCAAGGAAATCTGTGCAGGCGGCGAGATCAGCGGTGATACCACCACTCTGGAGGATTTTCAGGTGGTGGCTAACCTGCAGAAGGAATCAAGCTGAATATGCTGCCGGGATGCCCCATAAACGGGTCTCCTGAAAAAAACGTGCATTAAAACCCGCGATGCGTTATTAACGATGTTGAGAATTGGCAACAGCAGTCCATTATTCTTAGACGACAGGCAACAACACTTGAAAATATCCAAAAAACATAATCAGCTCTAAGCCATGAAAATAAAATTATTTACCATCCTGCTTCCCGCCGGCCTCCTTGCCGCGGCATTGACTGTATCCAATGCCCAGAAAGGCAACAAGGCCAAGCCGAAGCACGCAGATAAGATTACCGCATCACTTCCAGCCAAGGCGCCCGCCAAGCCAAAGGCTGCCAGGAAGGTCCTTGTTTTCTCAAAAACGGCTGGTTTCCGGCACGGCTCAATCCCGACGGGAGTAGAGGCAATGAAACAAATCGGCAAGGCCACGGGAGCTTTTGAGGTTACTGCTACCGAGGACGACTCTTTCTTCGAGCCTGAAAAACTCAAAGCGTTTGATGCGGTGATATTTCTCAACACCACCGGAGAGGTGTTTAAGTCAAAAGAAGCCGGTCGTGAAGACCGCCTGAAGAAAAGCCTCGTTGACTTCGTCAAGTCAGGGAAAGGCCTTATCGGCACCCATTCCGCCACGGACACCTACAAGAACTGGAAAGAATACAATGACATGATGGGCGGAGCCTTTGCCGGGCATCCATGGCATACCAAGATCAAAGTCAAGAATCTCGATCCGAGTCATCCGCTCACTGCCGCCTTCGCTGGCAAGGACTTCGAGATTGCCGATGAAATCTATCAGTTCCGCAATGACACTGCATTGCCTGAAGAGCGCCGTATGCTGCTCAGCCTCTCCGGGGAAATTGTCGACAAGGGGAAAGGCCGCTATGGCAAGGAGGGTCTATACCCGATTGCCTGGGTCGATAATTACGGCAAGGGGAGAATATTCTACTGTTCACTCGGCCATCGTGACGAAATCTACTGGAATCCCGCCATTCTCCAGCACTACCTTGCAGGAATCCAGTATGCCCTTGGCGATCTGGAAGCCGATGACGTGCCGAAAAAGGTCGCTCTCCGCGATATCCTGCCGGACCTCGAAAACATTGCAGGACGATAACCCTTCCCTTGTTTCACCTTACCGTGAAACACTAAAGCCCGTCCCGTTCCAGGGACGGGCTTTTTTTGTGCAAGGTTCCCCAGCTATATTCTCGACATCACACCGCAAAAACCCGATAAACATCAGGAAGGAATCGGAAAATTACACGCTCCTCTAACTATAGATCACCATGAAACATACTTTAGCTCTCATCATCTCTCTCGCACTGCTGACAGGATCCGCTTTCGCCGCTGACAAAAAAACTAAAGATACAGCAATTGCAGAACCCAAGACAGCCTCTCCAAAAGGCGCAAAGGTCTACATCCTCTTCCCAAAAGACGGCAAGAGCGTTAAGAAGAAATTCACCATCAGGTTCGGCCTAAAGGGCATGGGCATCGCCCCGGCAGGCATCAAGTTTCCGAACACCGGGCATCATCACCTTATTATTGATGGAGCAAAGTTTGACATAAATCTCCCCTTGCAGGCTTCTGATCAGGTCAAGCACTTTGGCGGCGGACAAACTGAAGCCACCATTGAGCTACCACTCGGAAAACACACCCTGCAACTCGTCCTGGGAGATCACCTGCACCGCCCGCACGATCCACCGGTCCTCTCAAAAACAATCACTATTACCGTTAAGGAGTAACCGGAAAATTCATATTCCTCCAGCTTTTCAGCTTACCCGAAGCGGTGTCCCGTCACAACAGGACACCGCTTTTTTTGAGCACCACGGATTTCAACCAACTGCAAACTCAACCATGTCCATCTCCGTTAACTTCAATGAATCGAGGCTGACAAGCCTCTCCCTTGCAAAGGTGGGGAACCCGCTACGCAACGAACCTCTGCTCACCTCAAAAGCCCTCTGTCAATTTGATGATGATGAAGCGGACCTGTTAACCACCTGCTTCCTGAAATCATTCAAGGCCCTTGAGCTTCACCAACTCAAGGGCAGTCGAGGACCGGAGAGCAATCCGCTTTTTGAATATACAAGTGCCGTGTTCAAGAATCCCGGCCAACTGCTTACTGCCTCTGCTGAAATAGCCAAGCATCTTTATGCCAAATCCCATCATCCTAACATCAAGAGCGGCGACCTTTGCGTATCACTTATTGAGGGCATCATCGTGAAAGGGCAGTCAACACAGGGACTGTGCATCATCAAGAGCGAAAACAAAGTGCCCTTCCTGCAGGTTTCCGAGCACAACGGCGATCTCGTGTTGAGCACCCAGCACGGGATTTATCCTGACAAGATTGACAAGGGCTGCCTGGTGGTAAACCACGGGGAAGACAATGGATTTGTTGTGTATTTGTTCGACAAATCCGGTAACACCAATTTCTGGAACCGTGACTTCGCCGGTGCCGTCCCGGTGCGCGATGAGGACTACCTCACCAAGCGCTTTGGGCAATTATGTGTCGACTTTGCGCAAAGGGGCTTGCCTGAAGAAGCCAATGAGGAACGCCGCATGGCGGTTGCCGGCAGGGCACTCGACTATATTAGCGAAAATAAGGAATTTGAACTCAGCGACTTCGAGGAAAGCCTTGATGACCCCGAGCTCATTGATCAATTCACCCACTTCCGGAAAAACTACGGGGAAGAAACGGGAACCATCCTTGAAGATCAGTTCAGCGTCTCCGCCCCTGAGGCCAGAAAAGCAAAGAGGAATCTCAAGGGAAGACTCAAACTGGATAGCGGAGCCGAGCTGCGCTTCTCCTCCGCCTTCATTGACCAGGCCGACAATCTTCTTGAGCGCGGTTATGACGAGGCAAAGAAAATGCACTACTTGAAGGTCTATTTCGATAAGCAACTGCACTAATTCCTGGCGATGCTCAAGCATTCCCACAGGTTCATTGTTTATATTAATGGCAACCTCCCAATAAAAGTGTTAAGTTAACGGTTCACCCCGCGACGTCTTGAGACACCGTCGCGGATATTTCTTGACCCGAGACAAAACATGAAACACCGACACGCATTGTACGTGACGGCGCTACTCGCGCTGTCTACCACCCTTCATCACGCCCAGGAAACAAAGCCGAAACCCAAGGCTCCTGATGAAAAAAAGGAAGCTGTTCCCTCGGAACATGTTGCCAAGCCCGGCGCCTTTAAGATCGAGGTGGAACTCGACGCATTATTTGCCTCCGGCAGCGAACATAAGCTCAGCCTTACCCCTAAAGCCTGGGGTGAGATGACCGTATTGTCAGCCGTGCCCCTCGGATCACGCGTGAAGAAAGGTGACAAGCTCATTACCATTGATACAACTAAACTTGAAAGAGCAATCAGGGAAATTGAACTCAGTGAACCTGCTGTAAAGCTCGCGCTGAAGATTGCCGAGGCTGAAGTTGCCTCACTTGAAAAAACAACGCCTCGGCAACTTCATGCTGCCCGGCGTAACAAGAGTATTGCTGGGGAAAACTGGGCCTATTACGAAAGCACCGGATACCCCGAGGCAGTGCGCTCCGTTGAGAAAAGCATTCAATATGCACAACAGAGTTATGAATACTCCAAGGAAGAATACGAACAGTTGAAAAAAATGTATGAAGCCGACGATCTGACGGAGGAAACCGAGGAAATCGTCCTCAGGCGGGCAAAGAACAGCTTTGAGCGGTCTACCGAGAATCTCCGGTTGGCAAAAATGCGCATTGCCCGCGACCTGAAAATCCTGATGCCCAGACAGCGAGTTGCCAGCAAGGCGGATGCCGAGGCAGCTGACATCAATTTTTCCCACACCATACAAAACCTTCCCCGGCTCCTTGAGCAGAAACGTTACGCCCTCGAGAAGGCACGTCGCGACCGGGCAAAGGCAGTAAAAAACCTCAAGAACCTGAAAGCTGACCTGGCCTCCTTTGATATCCGCTCCCCGGCAGAGGGCATTGTCTACTACGGGCTCAGCAAGCGGGGTCACTGGATTACCGCCGCCGCCATCGCCAAGAAACTCATCCCGGGCGGCAAGCTGGCTCCCCGCGAGGTGTTTATCACGGTAGCCGAGACAGGATCCCTGAATCTCACCGCTGCCGTCCCCGAGGAAAAGCTTGCCAATCTCAAGCCGGGACTTTCAGCAATCGCGGTGCCCCTCTCAAATCCTTCCCTCAGCATCAAGGCGACAACCACCCACGTAAACTATATACCGGGGGCCTTCTCGGTGAGATTTTCCAGTGACATCAGGAATAACCGCTTGTTCCCCGGCATGAGGGCCAAGGTAAAAGTCACTGCGTCGGAATATAAGGATGTGATCACCATCCCTAACAACCTCATCCAGGGCAACAGCGTCTGGATCATGACGGATGGTAAAAAGCAGAAGAAAACGGTAAAGAAAGGAGCTACCAACGGCAAGGTTACCGTTATCCTCAAGGGGCTCAATGCAGGGGACAAAGTGACAGGGAAATAGCCTTAGTTGGCCCGCCCTCGACCGGCATCTATCATATGCACTGCCCAATCACAGCCCTCAAGTGTATCCCGGCTCGCGGCATGATAACGAGCTTGGTATTGCCGCTGGCAATCCTTTTTATCTGCGGTCCCCTGAAATCCACAGCGGAGGAAAAACAGGTCGCCGTCCGCACGCCGCCTTCAGCCAAAGAGATTGAAACCGCTATTCGGCGGGGTGTGGATTTTTTGATTGCCAACCAAAACAAGAACGGCTCTTGGGGATCAGCCCGCAATACCAAGGGCTTGAATATATTCGCGCCAGTACCCGGTGCCCACCATGCATTCCGCGCCGCGGTCACCTCCTTGTGTATTAGCGCACTGATTGAGACAAAAGCCGTAGACAAGCACAAAGAGGCAGAAGCTTGCCTGAAGCGGGCTGAGGAGTGGATGTTTGCAAACCTGGGTTCCGTCAGGCGTGCCACCGGGGACGCCATCTACAATGTATGGGGACATTCATACGGTATCAGTGCCCTTGTGCATATGCATCGAAGGACCAAGGATGCCGGCCGGCAAGGGAAAATCAAGGATGCCATCAAGCACCAGATCAAAATGCTGGAAAAATACGAAAGTGTCGACGGCGGTTGGGGTTACTATGATTTTCGTTACCAGGCAAAGCAACCCACCTCATCATCAATCAGCTTCACCAACGCCACGGGGTTGGTGGCGCTAAAGGACGCCGAGAATATCGGCATCGATGTTCCCGCCCGCCTTGTAAAACGCGCCACCGACTCAATTAATCGCCAGCGTAAACCGGATTTCTCCTATGCCTACGGTGAGTATCTCAAGATGCGTCCAATGGCAGTCATTAACCGTCCCGGCGGCAGCCTCGGTCGCTCACAGGCATGCAATATCGCCATGCGCTACTGGGGTGACACCAAGGTTACCGATGAGGTTCTGGATACCTGGCTTGACCGCCTCTGGGCCCGCAACGGCTGGCTTTCAATCGGACGTAAGCGACCGGTGCCTCACGAGAGCTGGTTTGCCGTTGCCGGATACTTCTTTTATTATGGTCACTACTATGCGGCTCTGTGCCTCGAAGATCTCAAGGACAAGAAAAACGCAGCCCACCACGGCGGCCAGCTTGCCGCGATCATCGTGCCACTGCAGGAGAAAGACGGCAGCTGGTGGGACTACCCGCTCTACTCCTATCACCGTCCCTACGGCACAGCCTTTGCCTTGATGTCCTTGCAACGCTGTCGCTAAGGCTATCTTTCAGCAACCGACGCCAGATTAATCATCGAACTGGGAAACCAGGCCGCTGACCGTCGACTTGGCGTCGCCATAGATCATGCGGCAGTTGTCCCGGAAAAACAGGGTGTTGACCAGCCCGGAAAACCCGGCTCCCTGGCCACGCTTGAGGGCAAAGACGGTCTTCGCCTGGTGCACATTGATGATCGGCATACCGTAAATCGGGCTGGATTCGTCATCGATCGCCGACGGGTTCACGACGTCGTTGGCGCCAATGACGATTGCCACGTCAACCGTGGACATGATGGCATTGACATCATCCATCTCGCACAACTGCTCATAGGGAACGTCAGCTTCCGCCAGCAAGACATTCATATGACCGGGC
>CAWVVE010000124.1:0-6210 GCA_963933075.1 uncultured Verrucomicrobiaceae bacterium
TTTTCCTACCTTAAGCGTTATCCCAAGCTTGCCTGCCTGCAGTTGATCTGCGCGGTGGTCGGCACGCTTCTGGTAATAGTATTCCCTAATGTAGCCCGTATTATCCTGGATGAGGTAGCTCCCAGGAAGGATGGAGGGGCATTACTGGGTTGGGTCTGCGTTGCCCTTGCTGCCTACTTTGGCCGCGATTTACTCAACTCGATGCGCATTATGCTCAACAACACCTTTGAGCAGAAAGTGATCTTTGATATTCGCAGTGACCTCTACGCCAAGCTTCAGCGATTGCCCTTGAGGTGGTTTGATAACCGCCCGACGGGCGATATAATGACCCGGGTTGCTGAGGATGTCACGGCGATGGAGCGGGTGTTGATTGACGGCATTGAGCAGGGAGGGGTCGCATTGCTGCAGATTTTGGCGGTCGGCATCGTGATGTTCGTTATCAACCCCGTGCTTGCAGCGATCGCCCTTATCCCGATTCCCTTATTATTAATTGGTGCGCTGGTTTACACGAGCACGCGTGATCGCTACCGGGCGGTGCGCAGGGCCACCTCGGAAATGAATGCACTGCTTCATGACAATGTGGCCGGGATCAGGCAGATCAAGGCCTATACCATGGAGAATGAAGAGCATGAACGCTTCAACGCATCGAGTGACAAGGTTCGCCAGGCTACGCTGCGAACGATGTTTGCCTGGGCGATATACAATCCCTCGATGAGCTTTATTGGAGGCATTGGGTTTATTCTGGTCATGGGTTTTGGCGGCAAGTTTGTGATCGATGGTCACATGACTCCCGGTGAGATCACCGCTTTTCTTCTTTACCTGACCCTGTTTTATGAACCGGTGGGAAAACTGCACCAACTCAACCAGATGCTGCAGTCAGGACGTGCTGCAGGTGAGCGGGTCTTCGAGATACTGGATGCCGTTGATGAACCGGGTCTTGGCAATGGCAACCACCTGCCGTTGCCTGTACGCGGACATGTGCGTTATCTCGATGTTGGCTTTGCCTATGGCGAAGGGATTGTTACGCTCAATAATGTTGTGCTTGAGGCCAAGCCTGGACAGACGATTGCCCTGGTTGGGCCCACGGGGGCGGGAAAATCAACGGTTATTAATTTGTTAACCCGCTTTTACGAATACGACACAGGTCAAATTTTCATTGATGACCATGAGATTAATCAGCTTGATAAGGCCTCGCTTCGCGGGGTTATCGGATATGTAACACAGGAGAGTTTCCTCTTTAACGGCACTGTTCGTGAGAATCTCCTGATCGCCCAACGCGACGCTTCAGAGGAAAGGTTATGGCAGGTGCTGGAGGTGGCCAATGCTGATACCTTTGTAAGGAAACTTCCCGGTGGACTGGACACCAGGGTTGGTGAGCGTGGCGTAAAGTTGAGCGTGGGAGAAAAGCAGCGTGTCAGTATTGCCAGGGCATTATTGCGAAACCCTCCCATACTGCTGCTGGATGAGGCAACGGCCAGTGTGGATACCGAAACTGAGCGGGTCATACAGGAAGCCCTTGAGCGCCTTATGGAGAATCGCACCAGTTTTGTGATTGCGCATCGCCTGAGCACGGTGCGCAGGGCAGACTGTATCTATACGCTGCGTGAAGGTCGGGTAATCGAGAAAGGAACGCATGAGCAGTTGCTTGCCGGCGATGGCTTATATGCAGAGCTTTGCAGGACCAGTTTCCTTGATGAGCAAACGCCGTGATGAATTCCATGAGCTCAACGCCGCCGCCTATCCGCCGAGTGCTTGTGTCCTTTGATCGCCGGTAAATGACAGGATTTTACGCGAGGATTTCTCACGGAACTCGATGATGTTTTTTTGCCCCTTGAATTCATTAAAGAACACCGTGTTGCTTATGGAACAATTGCCCGGCAACTGGCCTTTTCCCAGGGGAAACTCAAAGTAGAGCCAGGTGTTGATCAGGCCGACCTCCTTGCCAGACCATTTCGGCTTGAGGATTTTTTTGTCAGGAAGTGTAAGGGTGAAATTCTTTTCAAGATATGCCCGGATAAGAGAATCAACGCCACTGCTTTTCTTCAGGTCAACGGCTTTCACTTGTCCTTTGGAAAGTGTTTTTTCAAGGTCCACGGAGCGAATTCTCAGCGCCAATTCAATAGACTTGCTCTTTGGGTTCCAGACCGCCTCGGAGAAAGTGGCGTGAACCGGGTGAGCATGGGCGGCGAGGGCAGTGGCCAGCAGTCCGGCCATGACGCCGGATGTTATCCGGGCATTATTGTTTCTTGGCATCCTTGTCCTTCCCGGCCTGCTTCTTTTGCTCCTGCTCTTTCTCCTTTTTCAGGCGCTTCACCTCATTCTGAGCATCCCTCATCGGGTTGCTCCCCTTTTTGCCCTTGTGCAGTTGGAAACGTGATTTTATGGCACGTGGCGGCCAATAGTTGTTGTCCCTGTTGGCGTCGGCGGTTTCCTGCATCGGGTCGAACTCGATGCCGGTGATCTCCTTGCGCGCGATTATCATTTTACGCACACTTGTGGTATTCCTCCTCCATATCTCGGCAGGAATGCGCACGGTTTCGGTTTTTCCTCCCGCGTAGGTGATTGCAATTACAAGGGGAGTAACCAGGCCCCCGATATTTTCCAGTTCGATAACATAGAACTTGCGGCGCAATGCCAGCAGTTTCTTGTCATCATCATCAAGGCTCTCAAGAAATTTCCTGTAATCCGTGCGATCCTTTTCCGTGACGTCAAGCTTGTCAAACTTGTTGTAGAAGTCGAGCAGGTTACGGTCACGATCAGTTGCTTTCGGCAATGCAGCGTTGCGCAGGTCGGTCAGGTCCTTACCGTCAAGTTCATCCCGTTTTTCCTTCTGCAGGGGTTTTTCTATGTCAGGGTCCCGGGTGTCTATTTCATACATGCGCAGCGCCTTCAGTGACACATCGACATGTTTCGTGGTGTAGAACCATCCGCGCCAGAACCAGTCAAGATCAATGCCTGAGGCATCTTCCATGCTGCGGAAGAAGTCGGCGGGTTCCGGGCGCTTGAACATCCATCGCCTGCTGTATTCCTTAAAGGCAAAGTCAAAGACCTCACGTCCCATGACGGTCTCGCGCAACACGTTGAGTGCGGCGGCAGGCTTTGCATAGGCATTGTTGCCAAACTGGTGGATTGCTTCCGAGTTGGTCATGATCGGGCGCTGGTGGCTTCCTGCCATGTAACCTGTGATTCCTTTCGGCTTGCCTCTTGCCCATGGCCACTTCTCTTGCCACTCCATCTCGGCGAGAAACTCGACAAAGGTATTGAGTCCCTCGTCCATCCAGGTCCATTGACGTTCATCCGAGTTGACGATCATCGGGAACCAGTTGTGCCCGACCTCGTGGATCACCACCCCGATAAGTCCATGCTTGGTGCCTTCCGAGTAGGTGCCATCCTCTTCCGGTCGTGGCCCGTTAAAGCAGATCATGGGATATTCCATCCCGCCTACCGGCCCGTTAACGCTGATAGCCACGGGATAGGGGTAGTCGAAGGTGAACTTTGAGAAGACATCAAGTGTGTGGGCGACTGCAGCAGTGGAATATTTGCTCCAGAGCGGTTCAGCCTCGTTAGGGTAGAATGACATTGCCCAGGCGTGCTTCCCGGGAGAGAACTCATGGTATTTTGCGTCCCAGATAAATTTCCTTGAGGAGGCCCAGGCAAAATCGCGCACATTCTTTGCGCTAAATACCCAGGTTTTTTTGTCCTTGGGTTTATTCTTGGCGTCTTGTGCGGCCTTGGCTTCTTCGGGTGTGACAATAAAGCTCAACTGGCCGGATATTTTTCCCTCCTCTAGGCGTTTACGCTGTTGTTCGGTGAGGATCTCGTTGCTGTTCTGCAGTTCGCCGGCGGCAGCGACAATATGGTCGGCGGGGACGGTGATCTCCACCCGGTAGTCGCCAAATTCCAGCGTGAATTCTCCACGGCCAAGGAACTGCTTGTTCTGCCAGCCTGTATAGTCAGTGTAGGCGACCATGCGCGGATACCACTGCGCAATCTCGTAGATATAGTTCTTGTCTTTCTTGAAATATTCATGCCCTCCCCGGGCACGGTTAAGGTCGGCATCAATGATATTGTGGCTCCAGTCAATGTGCAGCTCAACGCGTTTGCCGGGTTGCAGTGCTTGTGGGAGGTCAATGCGCATCATTGTTCCGATGATGGCATGCGGCAGTTCCTTGCCGCCTTTACCCGCGACCCTGGTGATCTTGTACCCACCGTCAAAGGATCTTCTGGAGAGTTGTGAGCGCAGATTGTGAAAGCTGGTACCGGACAGGCCGGGCGCTTCCTTGGTGAGCATCTCGCCGGAATCCGGCTTAAAGCGGTTCTGGTCAAGTTGCAGCCAAAGGTAGGACAAAGTGTGTGGTGAGTGATTGTGGTAGGTGATCACTTCGGAGCCGGTGAGGTGCTGCCTGTCATCATCCAGCGTTACTTTGATATGGTAATCCGCACGTTGCTGCCAGTATGCCGGTCCTGGGGCTCCCGAGGCCAGCCGGGCTTCACTGGGGGCAGGAAGGGTGGTGCCCAATTGGCGGAACGGATCGTCAGCATAGCTGAACTCGTGACCTTTTACCGCGACCAATGCGCTGATGAAACCGAAGAGGATGGGGAATAAAATCTTCATTTGTTGAGTATAATGAATATTACCATAAATATTATAAAGTAAGGCAAGCCATTGCTACATGCAAATTGTACACTTCGCGTAATTGTGCTGCAGGTGGTTATATCTATCTCATCAATAATGGGTTATGGGTTATTATTAAGGTGTTATATACCGGTAAAAGGCAACGAAAAAGTGTCCTTTACGTTGTCAGGGAATTAGTCGTTTATTAAAAAGTTGCCCCCACATCAATGAAGCCCCTCATACTTTTATTCCTTAGCATCATTGTCTTGAGAGTTTCCTGTTCAGCGGGAATTAACGCCAGTGCGCAGTTTACGGTTGCTCAGGACTGGGGAGCCGGAGCCAATGCCACTTTGCGCATTTTTAATCACGGCACTGCCGCAATCCCGGCATGGCCCCTGAAGTTCAACTTTGCCCGCAACATTACCCCTTATAATAACGTCTACATCGAGAGCCACGACGGGGAGCATTTTATCCTTCAGCCAGAGACCTATTATGACGATCCCATTCCTGCCGGTGGTTCGATTTTCTTCGATATGCAGGTCAACCCGGGCAACCTTGCCGGTGACGAGCCAAAGAATATAACGGTTGGTGGCCAGGCTATTGGCGGGCTGGTCCTCTCGATCAGTGACTCCGCGCTTATCGAGGGTGACGCGGGTGTAAGCAACCTCGTGTTTTCCGTCACCCTCAACGAGGCGCCGCAGGATGGTGAACCTGTTTCCGCCGACTTTTCCACTTCGCCCGTGACCGCCGCTGCCGGGATTGATTTTATCACCAAAAGCGGAACGCTGGTTTTCTCGGCAGGCGAGACATCAAAAACCGTAACTGTCGTTGTTCGCGGGGATACAGTTGAAGAGCCTAACGAGACCCTGCTGCTTTCCTTCAGCAGTGTCTCCGGGGCGGCATTGGCAAATGACACGGCCACTGGAACGATCATTGACGATGACCTCATCCACAAGGCCGGTGTAGGGGATGCCACCGTCTTTGAGGGTGATGATAATGACGGGATTGTTAACGTTGTCATCACCCTGGACAGGCCCGCACTCAGCACGATGAGTGTATTGGCGGTGACCCGGGACGGGACCGCCGCCGCCGGAACGGATTTTGAGCCAGTGTCGCGCCGGATTACCTTTAATGCCGGTGACTCCTCAAGGCTCTTCCCGGTCCCGGTCATTGGCGATACTCTCGAGGAGAGGACCGAGTCATTTTATATTGTCCTCGCCGATCCAGCGGGGGATCTCGCCGTCACCGGCGATGCCGCCGCCATTACCATCTTTGATAACGATGGCGGTGATTTTGGACGCATTCTTATTAATGAGGTTTGTGCTGCCCCGGGATCCCGTGCCCTGCGGTGGGATGATGGCGGCAACGTACGCCTTGGCATGGGGATGCCATGGAATGCCCCGGGGTTTGATGACAGCAACTGGTTTATTGGAACTCTCCCCGCCGGTCATGGTGCACCGGGCCTGGCAACCGACTTGGGGGCGGAAATGTCCGGGACCACTCCTTCGCTTTACCTGCGCACGGAGTTTACCCTCACCCCGGAACTGGTTGCCAGGCCGCGGGAACTTATCCTCAAGGTCGATTACGATGACGGC
>CAWVVE010000125.1:0-6176 GCA_963933075.1 uncultured Verrucomicrobiaceae bacterium
AGAGGCTGAACTGTTCACTGTAGAACAGGTTGAGGTTGCGCGCGGGCAGCGCCAGGGAACCGAGTCGGTGATTGAAACACTCATCCGCACGGGGCAGGCCAAGGAGCTTGATGTTGCCCGTGTTTGCTCCATCAATGCTGGCCGGGAATTCGTTGACCTTACCCATTTTACTCCTCCCGAGGAGGTTGTCTCGCTAGTCAGTCTTGAAGACGCAAGGCGGTATCGAATGGTGCCTATTGGCTTTGATGAGAATCGTCTACAGGTTGCGGTTAGTGATCCTTTTGACTTTGAAACTCTCGACAGCCTTAACCATGTGCTCGATTACGATGTCGATGCCAGGTGCGCTTCCCCCGAACAGGTAAGTGACGCGATTGGCCGCTGGTATGAGGAGGCTATTGGAGGTGGGGATGGCGTCGATGACATGATTGTTGTCTCGGAGAATGCTGGCGACGCTAAGGCAGGGAAAGCGGAGGTTAATGATGCGCCGGTAATTAAGCTGGTTGGCCAGATACTCAGGGAATCGTTTACCGCCGGTGCTTCCGATATTCATATTGAACCTCTAGAAAAATCTGTTCGTGTCCGTTACCGGATTGATGGTGTTTTACATGAGGTGGCCAATCATCCGCGCAACCTTTTAACCTCCATCATCGCCCGCATTAAAATAATGACGGGGGCAATGAGCATTGCCGAGAAACGCCTTCCCCAGGATGCGCGAATCCAGTTAAAACTGGGGGAGAAGGACGTGGACCTGCGTGTGTCTACCGTGCCCACCAACCATGGCGAGTCAGTGGTTATGCGAATCCTTGACAAGGAGGCGTTGAAGCTTGGCCTGCCCCAGCTCGGGTTCCTGAGCGATGACCAGGCCACCTTTGAGAATCTGATCGCCTTGCCTGACGGAATTCTTTTGGTAACGGGTCCTACAGGATCAGGCAAGACCACGACGCTTTACGCGTGCTTGCATTACATCAACAAGCCGGACAGGAAGATTATTACCGTTGAGGATCCTGTTGAGTATCAAATGTCGGGAATTAATCAAGTGATGGTAAAGGAGGAGGTTGGAATGAGCTTTGCCGCCGCGCTTCGCTCTATCCTGCGTCAGGCTCCCAATATTATCATGATTGGCGAGATTCGTGATCTCGAGACCGCATCGATTGCCATTAATGCCTCGTTGACCGGTCACCTGGTGTTCTCGACCTTGCATACCAATGATGCGCCAAGCGCAGTCGCGCGCCTTGCAGATATTGGAGTTAAGCGCTTCCTTATTGCATCGGCTGTCCGGGCGATCATTGCCCAGCGCTTGATCCGCAAGTTATGTGGCGAGTGCAAGGCTACCGGGGAGTTGGCCGAACGGGAAATGCGGGTGCTTAATGTGGATGCGGCGCAAATGTCGGATGCTTCGATTATGAAGCCGGAAGGCTGTGTGAAGTGCCGGGCAACAGGCTACAAGGGAAGAGCGGGAATTTTTGAGATTTTCCAGATTGATGACGAGGTTCGCCACATGATCAACGAGAACCTTTCAACTCCGCAACTGCGACGGCAGGCTCGTGAATTAGGAATGCGCACTCTGCGTGAAGACGGTATTCGTAAAGTCCTGAATGGCATGACATCAGCCGAAGAGATTATCAGTGTCACCATGTCGGATGCCAGTTGAACCGAGTTAAAGAATCCTGCCAAGCATAACATAATGACTCCTGGATCAGTTATAGATTTGCTTAAATTGCGAGGCTATCTTTCCGAAGCTCAAGCTGAGGAAATCGAGGATCAGCTGAAGAATTCCAGCAAGGATATTGTTCAGTTTATTGTTGATTATGGCCTGATGAGCCGTGAACAGGTTTTTGGCCTTATTGCCGAGGATCTGGGAACCCAGTATTTTGACCTCAAGGGATTCACCCCGCCCCCGGAACTTGTTTCTGCCATTCCTTCGGGAACGGCACGCCTTTACCAGGCGGTCCCGGTCAGTCACGACGGAACTGTATTGACCGTTGCCCTGGCTGATCCGCTCAATCCTCAGATTGGCGAGGACCTTAGGTTTGCCTTGGGTAAGGAGATCGTTTTCTGTGTTGCCGACACCAAGCAGGTCCTCGATTTTATTGAGCGGGTTTATACTGCTGGAGAAGGTGCCGGGGCAATGGAGGATATCCTTTCCCAGCTAAAGGCGGTGGCCCTGACTGATGAGGACGAAGACTCTGAGGCAAATTCTGCACCGATTGTTCGCTATGTCGATCTTGTGCTTGAGCAGGCCATGCGAGAACAGGCCTCCGACATTCATTTTGAGCCCTTTGAGGATGATTTTAAGATCCGCTACCGGGTGGATGGATCGCTCTACGAGATGGCACCGCCTCCCCTTCACCTGTCCAATACGATCATTTCCCGTATCAAGGTCATGTCGAACCTTAATATCGCGGAGCGCCGGATTCCACAGGACGGGCGTATGGTAATGTCATTGGGCGGGCGTGATGTGGATTTCAGGGTGTCCACGCTGCCAACCACCTTTGGTGAGAGTGTCGTGCTGCGGGTGCTGGACCGTGCCTCGGTGAGCCTTGACCTCGACAACCTGAGCCTGCCGACTCCCATTTATGACTACATTGAGGAGACCATCGTTAAGCCCAACGGTATCTTCATTGTCACGGGTCCCACAGGGGCGGGAAAGACGACGACTCTTTATGCCTGCCTGCGCAGGATTAATACCATCGACAGCAAGTTGCTTACCGCAGAGGATCCGGTTGAGTATGATGTTGACGGGATCATCCAGATTCCGGTAAATGACGGGATTGGATTGACATTCTCGCGGATCCTGCGGGCTTTCCTTCGCCAGGATCCTGACCGCATACTGGTTGGAGAGATGCGTGATGTTGAAACTGCTCAGATTGCAATCCAGGCATCACTGACCGGTCACCTTGTTTTCTCGACACTGCATACCAATGATGCACCAGGGGGAGTAACGCGGTTGGTGGACATGGGGTGCGAGCCTTTCCTTGTAGCCGCTTCGCTTGAGGGTATTCTCGGGCAGCGATTGTTGAGGACCATTTGCGAGGATTGCCGGCAATCGTATACACCCAGTGCTGCGCTCTTGGGAGAGTTGGGATTGAGCCCTGAGGATATTGGCGACAAAGAGTTTTTTACCGGAGGAGGATGTGACAATTGCGGTAATTCAGGCTACAAGGGTCGTCAGGGGCTATTCGAATTACTGGATATCAGCGAACCTATAGCAGAGATGATTACCGAGCGGGCACCTACCGTTGTTCTGCGCCAGAAGGCGATCGAACTTGGCATGAGCACCTTGCGAGAGGACGGCTTGCGTAATATCTACAATGGCAAAACGACAATTGAGGAAGTGCTGAAATATACCTAGTATCCGTTTTTTCGGCCCCGATTGGGTCAATCTTGAATTGCCAGTACTACTACACCAAGGCTAAAGTCTTTTTTTCAACCCCAACTATCACGCTTCCCAATCCCAATTATCATGCCTGTATTTAATTATATCGCCGTTGATGCCAAGGGCGAAGAGATTTCCGGATCACTTGATGCCGGTTCAGAGGCTGAGGCCATTAGCAAACTGCGCCAAAGTGGCGTTTACCCGACCGCAATCGTGCAGGAGGGCAAGGGCAAGTTGAATGTCAAGAAGGGCAAAGGCAGGGGTAAGGGCCGTTCACGAGGAAGGTCCAAGGAGAAATCAGTGTTCTCCTCGGGGAAGATCAAGGGCAAGGCGCTCATGATTTTTACCCGGCAGCTGGCAACTCTGATTGATTCAGGCCTTCCACTACTGCGGGGTCTTACCGTTCTTGGGAAGCAGGAACCCAATCCGGTCCTCAAGCGAACGATCAACAACCTTGCGGATTCCGTACAGACTGGAAGCACATTCTCAGAGAGCCTTGCCCAGCACCCGAAAATCTTTAATAAGCTCTACGTGAATATGGTCAAGGCCGGTGAACTTGGCGGTGTGCTTGAGGTGGTCCTTATACGGCTAGCTGAGTATTCCGAGAAGGCGCAGAAGCTGAAGAACAAGATCATTGCAGCCATGGTATATCCGGTGATTGTCATGGTGATTGCCTCTGCGATCATGGTTTTCCTGCTGACCGTCATTGTGCCGAAGTTTGAGGATATCTTCGAAGACATGCTCGGCTCCAAGGAGGCATTGCCGAAGTTGACGAAGTTCGTCATCAACCTGAGTGCAAACCTTAAGGAGCAGATTGTTCCGCTTGCCATAGGGTTTGCTGTTATGGTTGTTGTGTTCAAGGTTCTTGCATCCACTGTCGGAGGGCGCCGGGTAATTGACCAGATTAAGCTGAAGATGCCGCTTTTTGGCTCGGTGCAGCGTAAAAGTGCAATTGCCAGGTTTAGCCGGACGCTTGGGACACTGGTGACGA
Source organism: uncultured Verrucomicrobiaceae bacterium (assembly GCA_963933075.1). Classification (GTDB taxonomy): domain Bacteria; phylum Verrucomicrobiota; class Verrucomicrobiia; order Verrucomicrobiales; family DEV007; genus CACIUL01. The sequence continues at coordinate 4,368 of CAWVVE010000125.1, forward strand.
GTGGTGTGCCGATTCTTCAGGCGCTTAATATTACCCGTGATACAGCTGGAAATGCGGTGATTTCCAATGCGATCCAGAATGTTCATGATGCGGTCAAGGAAGGGGAATCCATTGTCAATCCACTGGAAGCCAGCAGGGTTTTCCCGCCAATGGTGATCAGCATGGTGGATGTGGGAGAGGAGACCGGTCAATTGCCTGAAATGCTTCTTAAAGTTGCTGATGTCTATGATGATGAGGTGGATAATGCCGTGTCAGCGCTGACGTCAATGCTTGAACCACTGATGATTGTTGTCCTTGCTGTGGTGGTCGGTGTTATCGTGATGGCCTTATTCCTTCCCATGGTGGAGATTATCAAGGGAGTGGCCAACCAATAATGAGGATCAGTCGCAAGTTCCTGACTTGCGCCCGGCTTAACGCCGTATCATACTTATTAACCCCCAGACATGATGAACCTCACCGATAAAAGCCGGGGCAGGACATACAGCACTGCCTTCACCCTGATTGAGTTACTTACCGTTATCTCAATCCTTGCAATTTTAATGGCCCTGACTATTGCCGGTATCGGTTTTGCCCAGAACAAGGCGGCTGAGGAAAAAACCCGTGCGGGATTGGAAGTGATCAAGGCCGGGCTCACAAAATATCACCACGAGTGGGGCGAGTATCCGGTGCCGATTGATAATACCGGCGAAGGCAGGGAGGGGGCGATTGCCCTTTATCAGGCTCTCAGTGATGATGGGGATGACGAGGTTGAAGGAGGAAAAGGAATCAGTTCAGATGGCAGGGAAGGCAGTCGCAAACTCGTTGACCTGAGGTCCAAGGGGCTTGTGGCCGATGAGGGAGGCAGTGGGTGGTTCCTGATTGACGGATTTGGTAATCCCTATCATTACAGGGTTTACGACAAGTCCCAGGAGCTGGAGTTTCGCAATAAGGGCTCCTATGACCTCTGGTCATACGGGGATGACAAGAAGAGGAAGGACGCGAACGAGGCCAAGTGGATTAAAAACTGGTAACGGAAGGATTGCTCTACAGCTTTCCAGGGGGCTTCTCCCAGATGTCCTGCTCAAGCCAGGGACCGGGATGGGCAATTGAATGTGGTTGCCGGATTACTCTGCCAACAAGAAAGTTGGCTGTGGGGGTTCCCTTTATAATCCAAGGGAAGTGGAGATTTCCGGGGAATGATTGAAGCGCGGGAGGGTTGAGCGTAGATGCGGCTTGGTTACAGATTCAGCAGAAACTCGTATTCTGTTAAGGGTGGATTCATATTGGTCCGCTAGGGTGAGCACAGATGTTATCATCGACCTGTCTTTAACCCCCATTTAACCCCCCGTTCCATGTGCCGATTCTGTTTTTCCACGTTTGCTTGGCTTGTATTTATCCTTCCTGCCACAGGGCAGTTATCAATTACCGAGTTTCTCGCCGAGAACCGCTCGGGCATCACTGATTCCGATGGTGATACATCCGATTGGATTGAGATTTCCAGCCGGGCGGATGTGCCTACCGGCATGTCCGGGTGGCATCTCACGGATGATCCAGGGGAGCTAACCAAGTGGAGTTTCCCGGCAGTCACCTTGCCTGCGGGAGGTTTCCTTGTGGTGTTTGCATCAGGCAAGGACCGTAGTGACCCGGCCGTGGAACTGCACACCAGTTTCTCGCTGGATTCCGGTGGGGAATACCTCGCGTTGGTTGCCCCTGATGGTGTCACCGTGGTGTCGGAGTTCAATTATCCCGAGCAGTTTGAGGATATTTCATACGGTGCGTCAGCTCGAGTGCTATCCCAGATAGTGGTGCCTGAAAATAGCGATGCAAAGT
>CAWVVE010000126.1:0-6157 GCA_963933075.1 uncultured Verrucomicrobiaceae bacterium
AGGGAGGCGCGATAGTGGTTTTTGGCATTAAAGGAGGCGCTGATGCGGGCAGGAAGTTTATTGAGGGTTGCAAGCTGTTTTCCCACCTCGCCAACGTTGGCGATGCCAAGAGCCTGGCCATTCACCCGGCCACGACAACACACTCGCAGCTCAATGAGGAGCAGCAGGCTGCCGGGGGGATTACCCCGGAACTGGTGCGACTCTCTGTCGGCATCGAGCACATAGATGACATTATTGCCGATCTTGACCAGGCACTGGCCTCAGCAGCCGGATAATCCTTGCGGACAAATATATACCCCCTGAACAAATGATGAAGGCAATATTGATCATGCTACTTACCGCGGGGATATCTTCTCTATCGGCGGTAAATGTTGAACCAACCCACAAGGCTGTTGCCTATGGCTCCCATGAAAACCTGAAGCTTAACTTCTGGAAAATCGACGCCAAGCAGCCCACGCCGCTGCTCGTCCACATCCATGGAGGTGGTTGGCTTGGCGGCAAGAAGAGCGAGACCATCTCGCCCAATCTTCTCAAGCAGGGATACAGCTATTGCTCGATCGATTACCGATTGGCGGGGGTTGAACTGTTACCTGCAGCTGTTCATGATGCTGCCCGGGCTATCCAGTTCCTTCGCTCAAAGGCTGGGGAATGGAACATTGACCCGAGTCGTATTGCGGTAACCGGCGGGTCCGCCGGGGCGGCCTCGAGCTTATGGCTCGCTTATCATGATGATCTTGCTGACCCGGAGAGCAAAGATCCCGTATTGCGGCATTCCTCGCGTGTGTGCGGTGCCATCGGCATGGGGGGGCAGACCACTCTTGATCCCTTCCTGCTGGAAAAGGTCATCGGCTTGGCGGCCATCAAACACCCGATGATCTGGAGAACCCTCGGAGCTAAGAGTCACGAGGACTTGATGAAGAACTGGGAAAAATACAAGGCCCTTTCCATTGAGTGTTCGCCCATGACGCATGTCAGTAAAGACGACCCCCCTGTCTGGATACGTTACGGCAAACCCGCACCCGTGCCGGTCATCAAGGGGGACGGCATCCATCATGCCGGCTTCGGTCGCCTGCTTAAGGAGAAGTGTGAGAAATTAGGCATTGGGTGCCACTTGCAGGTGGCCGGCGAGGAGGAGCCTGCCATAAACAATACGGAATTTCTCAGGAGGATTTTAAAGCTTCCCAAGAGTTAGTCTGCTGATCAGGAAAACCACTCTTTGATGACCCGGGACTGCCGGGTAATGCTGGTCAGCCGGCGTTCACTGCCCGCGTGCGGGTAGGTGAGCCGTTCATGATCGAGGCCGAAGAGTGCCAGAAGAGTGGCCTGGAAATCATTGACGTGTACCGGGTTCTCAGCGGGCTGCCAGCCGATTTCATCCGTTGTCCCGTAGCTTAGGCCGCCTTTCACCCCGCCACCTGCCATCAGGATGGTGAATGCGTTCGGATGGTGGTCGCGTCCGGTATTGGCCTTGCGCCCGTTGCGGTTTTCACCGAGTGGGGTGCGACCGAATTCGCCGGCCCAGACGACGAGTGTCTCGTCCAGCAGTCCCTGTTCCTTGAGATCCTTGATCAGGGCGGCGACCGGCTGGTCGGACATGCCGGTATTGAATGTCAATTCTCCATCGAGATCGGAATGATGGTCCCATGAGGCGTGAATGATGTTCACGAAGCGCACTCCCCGCTCTACCATGCGGCGGGCCAGTAAACAGTTGCGGGAGAATTCCGCGTAGGCCTTGCCGTTGCCGCGTCCCCTGTTGCCGCCTTTAGGAGTGGCACGCTCTGTGCCATATGCTTCCATCATGCGCTGGTTTTCACCGCTAAGGTCGATTAACTCGGGTGCCGCTGATTGCATGCGGAAGGCAAGCTCATAGCTGGCGATGCGGCTGGCAATTTCCGGGTCACCCATGCTGGCCAGATGGTTGTTGTTGAGTGCCCTGAGCGTATCCAGGCCGGCGCGTTGCAGCTGGGGTGGCAGTCCCTCGGGATTCTTGAGGTTGAGCAACGCGTCAGTGCTATTGCGGAAGCGCACGCCTGCGTATGTGGAAGGCAGGAAGCCGCTTTGCCAGAGCGTTGCCCCGCCACTGGAACCGCGCCCGGCAGTGAGCACGACATATCCCGGCAGGTTCTGGTTTTCAGTGCCAAGGCCGTAGGTGAGCCAGGAACCCGTTGAGGGCAACCCGAAGCGTCCCTCCCCGCATTGCATTTGCAACTGGCCGGGGTGGTGGTTGAACTGGTCGGTGTGCATTGAGCGCACCATGCAGATGTCATCGGCACATCCTGCCATGTGGGGCAGCAGGTCGGAGAACCACATTCCGGATTTACCATGCCGGGCGAACTTGCGTGGTGAGCCCATAAGGACCGCGGATTCTTTCTTGATGAATGCAAACCGTTTGCCTTCGAGGAGTTCGGAATCCATTTTCTTGCCGTGTAACTCCTTGAGTTTTGGCTTGGGGTCGAACAGGTCGAGCTGCGAAGGAGCGCCGGCCATGAAGATGAAGATGCAGTTTTTGGCCTTAGGGGCGAAGTGGGGGAGTTTCGGGGCAAGCGGGGGTAGTCCTGCTGCTGCATGCGAGTTGCCGGCCAGTATATGCGAAAGGGCGACTCCACCGAGGCCGCAGGCCGATGTGGTAAGAAAGTCACGCCGTGTCCGGGCCAGGTATTCTTGTGTGGGACTCATTGGCGGGTGATGGTTTCATCAAGGTTAAGGATGATGCGTGCCGTGGCGATCCAGGCGGCGTTGTCTGCAGCGGGTATCTGCTTTAAGCGGTGGTTTCCCGCAAGTTTGTCGGCCTCGGAGGGGTTTTTTACATAGTAGGCACGACTTTTTTCCAGCAGGGTTGCAACAGTGCTTTTTTCTTTCGGGGTGGCTTTGCGCGCGGTGCAAAGAAGAAAGCAGTAGTCAATCCTTGCTGCCTGGTCGGGCAACGAGCTGTTGCTGAGGATTTTCTTTGCCATGGCCTGTGCTGCCTCGTGGAAGACCTCGTTGCCGAGGGTGGCAAGCGCCATGATCGGGGTGTTGGAACGGTTGCGTTTTGCGACCGTGACATTGGCATCAGGGCAATCGAAAGCAATCAGGTTCGGGTCTGCAGCGGTGCGCTTAAAGAAGGTATACATTGCCCGGCGGTAGCGGTCGGCGCCGGTGCTGGTTTTCCATTTGAAGCTGCCGGCGTAGCTTTGTGCCGCGACATCAGGAGGAATCGGCGGAAACACGCTGGGGCTGCCGACACGGTGTTGCAACAACCCGGAGGTCTCCAGGAAGATATCACGCATGATCTCTCCTTCCACCCGGAAGCGGTTTTGGCGGTGCAGAAGGACATTACCGGGATCAATGCCTGTTGCCTTGTGTCTGTGCCTGGCACTCTGGCGGTAGGTCTTTGAAAGCAGTATATATCGAATGAGTTGCTTCCTGCTCCATTCTGACTTGAGCAACTCCAGGGCAAGGTGGTCGAGGAGTTCCAACTGGATGGGCGGGGCACTGCGAGTGCCGAAGTCCGCCTTGTTCTCGACAAGGCCATGGCCGAAGAGCCTGGACCATATGTCGTTAACCGCCACCCGGGCGGTAAGCGGGTTACCGGGGTCAACGATCCATCGTGCCAGGTCGAGACGGGTGGATTTTCCCTTGGCGGGTACGGGCAGTTCAGGGAGCACTGCCGGAGTGCCGGGCAGGATTTCCCCGGCGTCTTTTTTGGGCTGCAGGAAATCACCACGGTGGAAAATGAAGGTCTTGCGCTCCTTGGCGCGCATGACACGAGCCTTCATCATCCCGGCTTTTTCCTTCTCCTCCCCGGCAACCGCCCCCGGGGTGTCTTTGGGCACCTGGGCATCGGCTTCCTCGGCATTGTTGAAGAATGCATAAAACTGGTAGAACTCCCGCTGGCTGACCGGGTCGTAGGGGTGATCATGGCACTGGGCGCATTCCATGCTCAGTGCGAGCCAGTTCGAGGAGGTGGTGGCGGTGCGGTCGATGGTGCGCTTGGTGCGGTCCTCCTCGGGATCGACGCCTCCCTCCCGGTTGAAAAGAGTCTGTCGGTGGAAGGCTGTGGCCAGCCTCTGGGAGGGGGTCACGTTGGGCAACAGGTCACCGGCAAGCTGCTCAATGGTGAATTGATCGAAAGGCATGTCATCGTTGATGGCGTCAATTACCCACTTGCGCCAGCGCCATGCATCAAGCCTTGCATTATCCTTCTCGTAGCCATCGGAATCGGCATAGCGCGCGGCGTCGAGCCAGTGCCGGGCCCAGCGTTCACCGAAGCCCGGCAGGCCAAGTGTCCGGTCGACAAGGCGCTGATAGGCGCCGGGCGATGTGTCTTTTTCAAAGGTGGTTATTGCCGCCGGGGATGGAGGGAGGCCTAGAATGTCGAGGTAAAGCCTGCGGATAAGGGTGTGTCTGCCTGCTTCCGGAGAGCGCTTAAGGCCTGCCTTGCCAAGGGAACTCTTAACCAGGGAATCTATCGTTGCCCCTGCAGTGTTTCGCGGCGGCTGGAAAGCCCAGTGCTCTGGCCAGATGGCACCTTCCTCGATCCATTTGCGCAGGGTTTCGATCTGTTGCGAGGTGAGGGGTTCCTCTGGGGGCATGCGCTCATCCTCATCATGGCTGGTGATGCGGGCCAGTAGCTCTGAGGCTTCCGGTTTGCCGGACACAATCGGGTGCAGGCCGGACTTGGCAGGGGAAAATACACTTTCTTTGCGTGCGAAACTAAACCCTCCCTTGGCACGTATTCCGCCGTGGCACTTGATACAGTGGGCAGTGAGCAGGGGCTGCACCTCGTTGATGAAATCCACTGCCGCACTTGCCGTGAAGGATCCGGCAGTGAGCAGAGTAATGACGACGAGAATTTTCATCTTTGGGCGAATCCACTGGCAGTTCCACACTTTGCTATTCTAAGGCCGCTGTTTTCATAGGGAAACAGGGAATTGACTCTCTTTGGGTGAGGTCAGTTGCATTGATGCCAATTTCCCTTGAGTTTTGCGGGCTGGCATAGATTGCCGGTTCGGGATAGTATTCAATCAATGGTAATTATTGATTCCCACATGCATATCTGGCAGCGGGTCAGCGGGCAGGTAGGTGGTGAAAAACCCGTGTTACCACTTGAGTGCGGGAGAATCCGGATTGGAGATGATGAGTTGTTGGGAATGCCCGCCCACATGACCGACTGTGCTGCCCGTGCCGAATTGGTGATTGGCGAGTTTGACGCGGCGGGGGTGGCCGCGGGCGTGGTGGTCCAGGAATACCTGGATGGCCCGCAGAATGATTACCTGCTTGAGGCCAGTGCGCGTTACCCCGGCCGTTTCTTTGTCCATGCCCTGGCTGACTTCTTCCGGGCGGATACGGTTGCAGCGGAAGCTTTTCAACTTTTTGATCGCGGTTTTCGCGGCCTTAAGCTGTGCGCCGGGCACCTGCTGGGAAAGGTGGCACTTGATGATCGACGTCTGTTCCCTATCTGGGAGCGCATGGAGGCGGAGGGACTTGTCCTGGCGGTTGATTTTTCCGAAGGCCAGCACCAGGTCGGGGAGTTTGAGCGGGTAATCGCAACTTATCCGCAACTCAAGGTGGCGATCGGGCATTTTGGGATGTCCAACCGGGATGGCTGGCCCGGGCAGTTACAACTGTGCCGGCACGAGAACGTGTTGATTGAGTGTGGCGGGATCATTTGGCTTTATCGATCCGAAGGTTACCCTTTTCCGGGTGCCCGGGCGGTAATCAGGGAGGCAATGAATGCGGTCGGTGTAGAAAAACTGATGTGGGGATCTGACTGGCCGCGCACGATGGTCGACTTCACATACCGCCAAAGCCTTGATTTTATCCAGCTTGATGATGTCCTTAATGAGGCGGAGAAACAGGCTTTTTTGGGAGGCAATGCGGTTAGGCTTTATCATTTTCCGGAAGTGCAGGAAAAACAGAGACTGGCCCTGATTACCGAGGGTTAATTCCTGAAAGAGGTGCTGGTGCGCCTGTCTTTCATTGCTCCTGTTGACCAGGAAATAAAGCAGATTTCCCGCGTTCTTTGTTGAATGGCACGGCAAGAAAACTTCTTTAACTGTCCTATGTGTGGCCGTCCAGTCGAGATACAACTGCGTTTTGCAGGCAAGGATTTTGTGCATCCGCTTTGTGGGTCAATTTTGCGCATGTCACTTTCCCGGGAAGGGGAACCGGATAT